>JANQHZ010001055.1 GCA_028282445.1 Candidatus Binatia bacterium
AACCATGTCCAGCATCGGACCCCCGCCATTGACCGAACGGCCAGGTCCGGGCGGCCGAAAAAAACGCCCGGTTTGTCTGTGCTTACGGTCTCGTTAACCTCATTCTGAGCTGCCCTGACGGGTACACCGTAGATCCCTGAGAAGTCAATATTCTGGGGCCGCTGAAGGGGCCTTCTCCCGACCGGTGGTGCCGTTCGTGGGCGGTTGACGCCCCGCTACCGGTGCACTAGCTCGGGGGCGGGCGAGACGCCCGCGATTCGACCGATAGAGGAGGAAGCCGACGATGAGCGCCCTGACGATCTACCACAACCCAAGATGCTCGAAGAGCCGTGCGACGTTGGAGCTGCTGCGTGAGCGCGGCCTCGACCCACAGGTGGTCGAGTATCTCGAGACGCCGCCATCGGCTGCCGAGCTCGAGCGCATCCTCGGGATGCTCGAGATGGAGCCGCGCGATCTGGCGAGAAAGAAAGAGGCCGAGTATGCGGCCGCGGGCATCGGCGATGAAGGTCTCGATCGCGCCGCCGTCATCGCAAAGATGGTGGCCAATCCGAAGGTGATCGAACGTCCGATCGTGGTCTGTGGCGATAGGGCCGCCATTGGGCGGCCGCCCGAACAAGTTCTCGCGATCCTGCCCGACTGACGGCCGTGCGGCTATGCCGCGTTGGGCTCGGACGATCCGCGCGGAGCGAGCGGGCCGGTCGGCTGCACAGCAACCGCGTCGCCGTCGTCTTCCCAGATGATGTCGTGGTAGTCGAAGCGTCTGCCGGGCAGGTGGTTCAGCTTGACGATCTTGAAGTAGGGCGACAGATCGAAGTCCCGCGGAGTAATCAACTTGGGGTCGCGGCGGCGGAATCGCGCTCGGCTACGTTGCCAACGTTTCGGCAACATGCGCTGCAGCGGGGCGACGTTGTCGTTCTCCTCGACCGCGACCTGTTGGGGCACGATCGGATAGCCCACGCGCGCCAGGCCACGGGCGATCATCGTCGAGCAAATGACCGCCCGCTCGCTGTCTCTCCCGAAGGTGAGGGCGGCGCGCCGCCAGCGGCGTGGAACGACGCTGACCGGAAAGAAGTAGCGCGCCAGGTCGACGATGTGGCGCAAATCGTAGCGGTCGCCGATGCGCGAGCATGCGTAGCGCACGACCTCCTCGGCGTCGGCTTTGCTGAGTCCCTCCGGCCGACAAATGCGGACGTTGTACGGAATGTACTTGTCGAGCGGTGAGGCGGTGACCCCCGCCCCTTCGACCGCCTCGACGAGTAGGTGCTGCGCCTTGGCTCCAAACTTGTCGCGCGCCCAATCTTCCAGCTCGGGCGGGCCGTGCAGGAGGGCGTCGCCGACATAGAGAGCGCAATGAGACCACGAGCTCTGGGTGAGGTAGCGGATCACCTGGCTGATACGCTGGTCCCCTTCGACCAGCAGTACATCTCCCTTGCGCAAGCTGCCGCGCAGGGCTTGTAGGTCGTTCGGTACGCGGACGACGTAATTGTTGAGCGGCTTCATGAGGAGTTTGGCCGCTTCGCTCACGAACTTCTTACGCGCTCTGGTCAGGATGTCGCCCGGCATCGGAGTGCTCGCCTGTATGGTAGATTTTAGACCCACTTTTTCGAGTATGTCCAACCCTAATCTTGCAAAATCGACCGACCTCGGAAGCGGCGGAGAAACCGGCTAGGGTGGAGCGATGTCCGAACATCGCGCACGCATCGAGTGGCGCCACGGCGGCGGCCCCTTCCACTACGACACCTACGACCGCAATCACTCGTGGAGCATGCCCAACGGCCGCCAGATCGAGGCGTCGGCCGCTCCGGCTTTCCTGGGGGACGCGAGCCGCACCGATCCCGAGGAAGCATTGGTGGCGGCGATTTCGGGTTGTCACATGCTCACTTTCCTCGCCGTGGCCGCCCGGAAGCGGCTGACCGTCGAGTCGTATGTCGATGACGCCGTGGGGTATCTCGAGAAGAACGCTGAGGGAGTGCTCGCGGTGACGCGAGTCTCGCTGCGTCCGGCCGTCGTATTCGGCGGCGACCGGCATCCATCGCCGTCGACGGTTGAGCGCATCCACGAGATCGCACATCGCCAGTGCTTCATCGCCAACTCGGTCCGCTGCGAGATTACCGTCGAGTTGAGCGAAGCCGAAGAGAGTGCTTGATAACGTCGATGCGGGTGACGGTCATCATTCCAACGCACAACCGAGGCCGCTTGGTGGTGCGAGCCGTCGAGTCGGTGCTGGCCCAGACGTACGCTCCGCACGAAGTGATCGTCATCGACGACGGGTCGACCGACCACACGGTGGGGTCGCTGGCTCGCTTCGGCGATTCGATCCGTGTCGAGTCACGCACCCATGCGGGCGTGTCGGCGGCGCGCAACTACGGGGCCGCGCTTGCCGACGGCGATTGGGTGGCGTTCCTCGACTCGGACGACGAGTGGCGACCGGAGAAGCTCGAGCGCCAAGTAGCCTTGCATGGTGAACGGCCGGACCTCGAGGTCTCGCAAACCGGGGAGATCTGGATTCGCGATGGCGTACGAGTCAATCCGTGTAAGCATCACGCCAAGCCGCAGGGCGATATCTTCCTTGCGAGTCTGGAGCGCTGTCTCGTCTCGCCGTCGGCAGTGATGATCCGCCGCAACCTCTTGATCGGCTGCGGCGGTTTCGACGAGAGCCTGCCGGTTTGCGAAGACTACGATCTGTGGCTGCGCCTGAGCTCGCGTCTCCCTTTCGGATTGATCGACGAGCCGCTGGTGACCAAGTACGGCGGCCATCGAGACCAGCTGTCGACTCGATACTGGGGGATGGATCGTTTTCGGGTGCGTTCCCTGCGCCGGTTGATTTCTTCCGACCTTCTCGGCGAGGACCAGCGTCGTGCCGTGATCGATGTCCTCGGTCGCAAGTGCGCGGTGCTGGCGAAAGGCGCTCGCAAGCGGGGGCGGGACGACGACGCGGAGAGCTACGAGCAAATTGCCGCGGGGGTCGTCGATGGCTGAGCTCGACTGGGACGAGTACGCGCAAAGACGCCACCTTCGTCCGGCTACGCTGCAGCGCGTGCGGGAGCTCGGTGAGTCTTCGAGCAGCGCGGTGTTGGCGCTGGCGGCGCCGCTGGCGATGAACGACAACAACCTGCGCGAGACCCTCGATCTGCTGGAAGACATCGCGGCGCGGCGCCAATGCAGCGTTGCCGACGTCCTGGCGTGCGACGAAGTCGTCGCGCTGCGCCGACGGGATATGGGGCGCAGCGATCGGATCCGGGAGCTCAAGGCGTGCTTGCGTCGCCTGCGATTCCCGCAGCTGACCGCCGCTCTCGAACGCATCGACGGGCTGCGCGCCGATTTGCGTCTGCCGCGCGGGGTACAACTGGAGCTTCCCGACAACCTCGAGGGCGACGAAGTTACG
>JANQHZ010001077.1 GCA_028282445.1 Candidatus Binatia bacterium
CCGAGGAGCGAATTGATGAAGACCACACGCGCGATCGTCCAAACCGGGCCTAAGGCTCTCGAGATGCGGGATCTGCCCATCCCCGAAATCGATGACGACAGCGCCCTCTTGCGGGTCGAGGCGTGCGGGATCTGCGGCAGCGACGCGGAGCAGTACGACGGTCTTCTACCGGTGAGCTACCCGGTCATTCCAGGGCACGAGCCGCTCGGCGTGATCGAGAGGATCGGCGATCGCGCCGCCCAGCGGTGGGGCGTCGATGTGGGAGACCGGGTCGCGGTCGAGGTCCTGATCCCTTGCAGTCACTGCGCCGATTGTCGGGGCGGGCGCTACCAGCTCTGCCGGGGATCGGGTGGCGAAATGTCTGGATACTCCTACATCCCGCTGAGCCGCGAGCCGGGGTTGTGGGGCGCTTACGCGGACTACATGTACCTCGATCCGCGTTCGATCGTACATCGCGTGAGCCCGGAGCTGGCGCCGCAGACGGCGGTCCTCTTCAATCCGCTCGGTGCCGGCTTTCGCTGGGCGGTCGAGTTACCCCGGACCGGTCCCGGCGACAGCGTGATGATCCTCGGCCCGGGCCAACGCGGCCTGGCCAGCGTCATCGCGGCGCGTGCCGCCGGCGCCGATACCATCATCGTGACCGGGCTTGGACGCGATGCCGAGAAACTCGCACTCGCCCGCGAGCTCGGCGCCGACCATGTCATCGACATCGAGCAGGAGAACGCCCGCCGTCGCGTCAAGGAGATCACCGACGGGCGTGGGGTCGACGTGGTGGTGGAGGTCTCTTCGTACGCGACGCAGCCGGTCGCCGAAGCGCTTCACTACGTCGCGCCGGGCGGCCGGGTCGTGCTCGCCGGCGTCAAGGGCTTCAAGCAAGTACCCGACTTCGTCAGTGATTTGATCCTCGTCAAGGAGATCACCGTTCAGGGGGCCTTTGGCGTGACCAGCCGCGCCTACCGCTCGGCGATTCGACTGATCGAGTCCGGACGCGTACCGATCGAGCGTATGCACACCCACGACTTCTCGCTCGAGGATGCGGAGCTGGCGATCCAAACTCTGGCCGGCCGAGCGAAAGGTGGATGCAGTATCCACTCCTGTCTGTTGCCCGACGCGTGAGAGAAGCCGTTCCGCCTCGCCCACGGGTCGCTGGGGTTCCGACCGAGTGATCGGAACCCCTGCGCCTCAGTCAGTCGGCGAACCAGCCGCGTACGGCTTTGACTTCGAGAAACTCTTCGAAGCCGAACTCGCCCCACTCGCGACCGTTGCCGGATTGCTTGTAGCCACCAAACGGGATCGAGAAGTCCGGGCCGGCGCCGTTGAGTGCGATCTGCCCGGCGCGAATGGTGCGCGCGACCTCGCGTACTTCCTCCAGGTCGTTTCCGGATACGTAGCCGGCGAGACCGTAGGGCGTGTCGTTGGCGATGCGGATGGCCTCTGCCTTGTCTTTGTATGGCAAGATCGAGAGCACCGGGCCGAAGATCTCGTCGCGCGCAATCGCCATGTCGTTGTTGACGTTGGCGAAGACGGTGGGCCGGACATAGTAGCCGCGTTCCAGGCCCTCCGGCCGCCCGGGGCCTCCGGTCACCAGGGTCGCCCCCTGATCGATGCCGAGCTGAATGAAGTTCTGAATGCGGTTCCACTGTGTCTCGCTCACCACCGGCCCGATCGTGGTGCCGTCGCTGTCGGGATCGCCGACCACGACCGCCTCGGCCACGTCCTTGGCGAGCTCGGCGGCGCGGTCGTGCAGCGATTCCGGCACCAGCATACGCGTAGGCGCGTTGCACGACTGACCGCTGTTCATCACGCAGTGGTCGACGCCACCCTTGACCACGGTGTCGAGGTCGCAGTTCTCGAGAACGATATTGGCGGATTTGCCGCCGAGCTCCTGGGTGACGCGTTTGACCGTATCGGCGGCGGCCTTGGCCACCGCGATGCCGGCGCGAGTCGAACCGGTAAACGACATCATGTCGATGTCGGGGTGGGCGGACATCGCCTCTCCGACCGTCGGTCCGTCGCCGTTGACCAGGTTGAACACTCCCGCCGGGACACCCGCCTCGTCGAGAATCTCGGCGACCAGCACGGCGTTGAGCGGCGCGATCTCGGTCGGCTTCAGCACCATCGTGCAGCCGGCGGCGAGCGCCGGCGCGACCTTGCAGAGGATCTGGTTGATCGGCCAGTTCCAAGGCGTAATCAGCCCGCAGACCCCGATCGGCTCGTAGCGGATCAAGTTCTCGCCGCTCCTGCGTTCGAACTCAAAGCTCTCCAGCACCTTGATCGTCTCGTTGAGGTGGCCGAGACCGGTCGCCGCCTGGGCGATCTTGGCGAGAAACTTCGGGGCTCCCATCTCCATCGAGATGGTCTGCGCGATCTCGTCGTAGCGGCTCTGGTAAACCTCGACGATCTTGCGCAGCAGTTGCAGGCGCTCCTCGCGCGTCGTCGTCGAGAAGGTTCCGAACGCAGCACGGGCGGGCGCGGCCGCCCGGTCGACGTCGTCGGCGCCCCCCATCGAGATCTTGCCGATCGCTTCTTCGGTAGCCGGGTTGATGACGTCGAGCGTGCGTGCCGCGGTCGGAGCGACCCACTGGCCGTCGATGTAGAAATTCAAATGTTCCTGCATGGTTTCCTCCGGGAATGCTGTTGGTTGAACCAACCCTCAGACTGCCGGGGGATGCGCGGGGCGGCAACCATGGGCGACGAGAACCTCGCCGATACGGAGACTCCCCTTGGCCGCGGAGCAGGGTGGTCGCCGCGGGGCGAACCAGCCCTGGGTGGATGCCTCGGGCGGAAACGCTTCAGTCGGAGCGGGCGCGGAAGCGGCCCTGGCTGTTGACCTGCACGTTCGAATCGAAGCTCGCTTCGACGCAGCTCACGCCGTCTTGCCCCAGGATTCGCACGGTGACGGGCGTTTGAAAAGGCGCTTGCTCGATTGCGATCTCGCTACCGCCGGTCGAAGCGCGTACTTTTGGTCGATCCCCGCCAACTACGTCGGCTTTGACCGGAGCGAAGCCGGATCCCGGCAGGCGGCGGCCGCGGAAACGAAAGGCGCGGCTCGACTCGCTCCAGGCGGCGCCACTAGTGAAAGTGGTCTGATTGAGGACCTCGCCGTCGCCGTCGTACACACACATCTCGAGTGGTCCGAGGCTGGGGTCGCCGAGCATCGTCTTCGCTGCGGGCGTCGCACCCTTCCATTGGAAGCGCAAGCGATCTCGGCGCCGTCGCTGGTGCAGACCGAGTCGACCGGTTGTTGACGGTGTCCGCCGTGACGTTCGCCAGGGTGAGGTCGGCGCCCAAGGAGGTCGACCACATCCGGTCCGGGCAGGGCGTTCGCTTCCTCGACGGCTGCACGCAAGCTGCACTGCGCGGAAGCAGTAGCGCAGCTTCCGTCACCGGGCAGTACGTCGGTACCGTCGGCTGCGGTCGTCACCAAGAAGGTGTCGGCCGAGAGCGGCGTCGAGATCGACGCGGCGGCGATCGCGACGGCGAGACATCGGTCGAACCAAGCTCTGGTTGTGCTCATCGGTCCCTCGCGCTGGTTTCCGGTGCCAATTAGCGACGCAGACGATCGACCAGTGCTCCAGCGGACGATAGGGCTCCGTCTCAGCTGTGGTCAAGGGATTCTTTGGGCGATGCCTGGGGGCCTGTCGTGCCGGAAGCCCGCGCCGATGGGTGCAGTGAGGGTCGCGAAGCGCTGCGACGAAGAACGGCGC
>JANQHZ010001089.1 GCA_028282445.1 Candidatus Binatia bacterium
TTCGGCGACCTGTTCCTCGAAGACATCCGCGCCTACCGAGAATCGCAGCTCGGCCGAATCGGTATCGAAGGCTCGTTTCCATTGTGGCAGAAACCGACCGCCGAGCTGGCCCGCGAAATGATCGCCGCTGGCGTCGATGCGCGCCTGACCTGCGTCGACCCGCGTGCGCTCGACCCAAGGTTTGCCGGTAGGCGCTACGACGAACAGTTGCTGCGCGAGTTGCCGCCGTCGGTCGACCCGTGCGGCGAGAACGGCGAGTTCCACACCGTCGTCGTCGCCGGACCGATGTTGCGCGAGTCGATCCACGTCACAACCGGCGAGACCGTCGACCGCGACGGCTTCTCCTTCGCGGACGTTTGTCTCGCCGCTCGCTGAGCGCCGGGAGTCTTTCGCGATGTCGAGTGGAACGGTCGCCGCGGGCGGGGACGGGTTGGTCTGCTGACGCCGAGCCTGCTAGAAGCTCGACGCGAGGTTGTAAGGTGCGCAACTGAAGTCGAACAGGCGTGAGCCGCTCGGCTGGCGGCGAAGGCCGGGTAGTGGGAATCTGTAACGAGTTCGACGACGGTAAACACTCAAGAATACTCGGGCACAGAGAGCGGATACAATGAGCATCAAGTCGGACAAGTGGATCAGACGCATGGTGGACGAGATGGGCATGATCGATCCCTTCGAGCCGGGCCAGTGTCGTGAAGTCAATGGCGAAAAAATTGTCTCCTACGGGACTTCAAGCTATGGCTACGACGTTCGCTGCTCCGATGAATTCAAAATCTTCACGAACGTCAGTTCCGCCACAATTGATCCGAAGCACTTTGATCAGGGCAGCTTCGTTGATTTCAAGGGCGACTGCTGCATCATCCCGCCCAATTCGTTTGCGCTGGCAAGAACGGTTGAGTACTTCCGGATTCCGCGTTCCGTTTTGACGATCTGCCTGGGGAAATCCACCTATGCCCGCTGTGGCATCATCGTGAACGTCACACCGCTCGAGCCGGAGTGGGAAGGGCAGGTGACTCTCGAGTTTTCCAACACCACCACGCTGCCGGCAAAGATCTACGCCAACGAGGGGGTCGCCCAGATGCTCTTTTTCGAATCCGATGAGATTTGTGACACGTCTTACAAGGACCGTGGAGGAAAGTACCAGGGACAAACAGGCGTAACCCTGCCGAAGACCTGAGCCTGCGCGAGCGGCAGAGCACCGATCAGCTCGGCAGCTTGGCGGTGCGACCGAGCAACCCGTGGCGCAAATGGTCCAGTAGACATTACAGCTCCTTACATCCCAGAAGATTGACAGCGGGCTACCATACGAAACGGACACGACTGTAGTCGCGGTCTCAACCTCGACCCGAGGCTGCACCTTGAGGTCGTGCCCTGAGGTTGTGGCACACCGTTTGCGGGCCGCGGCTACACCGCGAGTGTGGAGAAGTCGACCTCGCCGAGGTTGAAAGCGGCTGTGAAGCCGCCGTCGGCGACGAGGTTGAGACCGTTGACGTAAGTCGATTCGGGATGGTTGAGGAAGAGAAGGGGCGGGACCATCTCGTGGGGCTCTGCCATGCGCCCGATGGCCTGGCCGGCGGTCCATTCGAGCGTCGCGGAGCCGATCGTTGCCCGGAAGTCGGGCATCATCGGAGATTCTACCGGCCCGGGGCTCACGCTGTTCACCCGCACGCCCTTGGCGATCGCTCGCTTCGAGAGTCGGAACGTGTAGACGACGACGCACTCCTTGGAGAAGAAATAGCCGTCTCCGAGGTCCTCGGGGTGAGCTTCGCACCATGCGAGCGCTTCTGCGAAGCCATCGGTGTCGAGGAGCTCCGTGATCTTCGTAAGGTGTTCGGGCCACTGGTTACCGGCGATCGACGCTACGTTAGCGATCGCCGAGCCCGCGGGCATGGAGGGGAGGAGCGCCTCGGTGAAATGGCGGAGGCCAAGGAGGTTCACCCGCATCACGTCCACCGGCGGCCTCGTCTGGGGGACGCCGGCAACGTTGAAGAGCGCGTCGACAGGGCCGTCGATGCTTGCCACCGCCTTGTCGATCGCGGCGGGATCGCCCAGATCAACCTCGAGAAACTGTACAGCCTCTGTTGCGACGGGGCGGACATCGAGGGCGGTGACGCGAGCACCCTGCTTGGCGAGCCGGGCGCAGGTGGCGGCGCCGATGCCGGACGCGGCACCGGTGACAACTGTGTGAAGACCTTCGTAGGAGCTACTCATGAATCATCCGATCGTGTGGCAAGGGGTGAACGGAAAACGGAACTCGGGATGCGGTGCTGACCCGCCTGTCTGGGGCTATGGTCCACGCGTCGTCCTTGATCCGGTGGCTCAACTCGAATCGGCGAGGCCGCTCATCGGGATCGCCGGGTACGGATTGATAGGTTTAGGTAGGCATCGACCGATTTGAGCGTGCCCTGCACACTTTTGCAAGCCACTTGCATGAGCGAATGGCCGACATGATGCGGCTCGGCTACTCAACCGCGGGCGATCCTGCTCGATCGGCCGCGGCAACACTCGCCGCCGGCCCCTTTGACACCCTTGTGCGTGAATGCCTTGCTACTCCATGGCCAAGATCCCTGGACAAGCCGCTGGGACCGAGTTCGACGAGGCGACCACAGGGATCATGCGGGATCGATCGGTCACCCGCCTGCACCTGTTGCGTCATGGCGAAGTCGCGAATCTCGAAGCCCGAATCGTGCGTGGCCAGCTCGACGTCTCGCTCTCAGCCGAAGGTTTCGAGCAGTCGATCCGCCTCGCGCGTTGGCTTACAACGCACGAAGGCCGTCCGGACGCATTGTTTGGCAGCGACCTGGTTCGCTGTCGGGCCCTGGGCGATGAGCTCGCAGCGCGGTCGGGACTCGGTTACGAGGCGACAGCGGCGCTGCGGGAGCAGCACATGGGGGGGTGGCAGGGGCAGGCCTGGTCGATAGTGACCGAGCGTGAGCCTGAGCTCGTACGGGCGTACTGGGACGACTATGTGCACGCCGCACCACCGGGGGGCGAGAGCTTCACCGATCTCGTCGCGCGGGTTTCCGGGTGGTGGGAGCGGGAGAGCAAAGCAGCGGCGGGTCAGACGCTCTGGGTTGTAACGCACGTCGGTGTCATCCGCGCTCTCTCGTGTCTCCTGCTCGAGTTGCCGCCGAGCGATGCACTCCGCCTGGCGCCGGCAGCAGCGTCGCACACGGCCTTCCTCGTCAGCGAGGCCGGCGCCGTGCTCACGAGCTTCGGGGAGCGCCCGTGGCTCTTCGGCGGAGGCGAGCTTTGAGGTTGCGAATCGCGCTCTCGGGCTCTGCGGGCACGGGCAAGTCCACTCTTGGCCGACGGCTGGCGGATGAGCTCGGGCTTCTCTACATCGAGGAGGGCATGCGCAAGCGCCTGGAGGCGGGGCTCGATTTGCACCAGCTCAGTCGGCGAGAGCACTTGGCCCTCATGCAGGTTCTCTGGCGGGAGCAGCGCGACGCGGAGGAGCGGGCCGCAGCGGGCTTTGTCGCCGACCGTTCGAGCTACGATTTCGCCGCCTTCTGGCTGCACTACGGACTCCACCTGGACGGCGAGGACGATGCAAGCCCGTTCACCGACTGGTGTTCTCACGGGGAGAGCTACGACCGGGTCGTGCTCCTGCCCTGGGGGGTGCTCCCTCTTGTCGCCGACGGCATCCGCTCTTCGAGTCGATGGATCCAGCTGCGGTTCCAGACGATTGTCGAGGGTACGCTCGCTCGCTTCGCGCGAGAGGGCCAAGTGCTGCAGGTACCGGCCACGACCGACCTCGAGGCGCGTGTGAGACTCGTTCTCAATGGGCTTCGGTGATCGTCGAGGTCCTTGCACGGTCGGCCCGGGCCCCTTCCAGGATGTGGCGCAGGTTCCATGCGGCGGCGATCTCTTCGAGCCGTTCTGGCGGCACGTCGAGCTCGGCGAGCTGAGGCAGCAGCGCACGAGCCAGGCCATGATCGCTCGGCGCGGAGCACGCATCTCTGCCGCTCGCTTCGGCGAGGAGAGCGCGCTTGGCGGACGCGTATCCGGACGGACCGAAGTCGGCGAGCAATTCCTGGAACGTCTCCCATTGGCCGCGATCGAATTGCTTTCGCTCCCCGAGCTCGTCGCGGGTCGGGTGAGGTGGGTACATCGAGAGGACAACGCTTCGTCCCGCGGGGACTGGGATACGCTTG
>JANQHZ010001168.1 GCA_028282445.1 Candidatus Binatia bacterium
GCGGTTCCGTCTACCGTCACGATATCGCTCGTGTTCGTCATCTCGAGGAGGCCGCTGTTGCTGACAACCAAGTCGCCTTCCACGGCGAGAGTGTAGCCACCGACGATCAGTTCGCCCGAACTCGGTATCGTGAGACCCCCTCCGACTGAGACTGGGCCCGACTGCGTGACAATACCCAGCACCTCGAGGTCGGCGTCCGGGAGTGCAACGTGCAGCGACACGTCCGTACCGGTCATCGAGACACGCCCGGTGCCAAGCACCGTGCCTCCAGTCAGTGAAGCCGAAGCCGTCAGGTCGAACGTATGCAGGTCCACCGTCGCATTCGCCTCAATCAGCAAGCCCTCAATCCCCACATTCGCCGAAAGAATCGGCTGATACGGGGCAGCCCCGGGAACTCGCACAGTATCTGCCGACGTCGGCACACCATTCGGATCCCAGTTCGCCGCTTGCTCCCAGTCGCTCTCGGCCCCAGTGTGCCCGCCGAGCCATGTCTTCGTGACGCTGGTCGGCGTCGGCGTAAGGGTACTGGTCGCCGTTGGCGTTGCGGTCGGCGTCGACGTGATTGTTGGCGTATCCGTCGGCGTGCCCGTGCTGGTTGGTGTATGGGTCGGCGTCGACGTCGGCGTCGACGTCGGCGTATCGGTCGGAGTGCCCGTATTCGTCGGTGTTGACGTCGGCGTGAATGTCGGCGTGGCTGTCGGCGTATCGGTCGGCGTCGAAGTCGGTGTGCTCGTCGGAGTATCAGTCTTCGTCGGCGTCGGCGTTGCCTGGCCGACGGTGAAGCTCTGCTCCACCGCGATACTCTGGTCGATGCCATCCGAGACGACTAGCCGGATCGTCAGCGGATCGACACCACCGCTGTTGACCGTCAGACGCGGCCGGGACGTCGTCGAGTTGATCACCGTGATCGACCCAGCCGCCGGCTCGGAGACGATGCTCCAAATGTAGCTCAGAGGCTGGCCGTCGGGATCGAAGGACGAATTGCCGGTCGCCACACCGTTCAGCAGGAACGTCTCGCCGATGCTGAGGACGCTGTTCTCCGGAATCTCGACGTGGAGCAGAGTCTGCAGCTCGAAGATCGCCGTCGGTGCCTGGTTGACGCTCAAGTTCACCGTCGCCGCCGCACGCGGCGAGCGTTGATCGAAGTCATCGACCGACTCGACTCCGATATCGGCGGTTGCATTGGTCGGCAGAAGGACCGTGAGACGGTACTCATCGTTGGCGTTCGGCGTCGAATCACTGCCGACGAACTGGCCATCGAGGAAGAACTCGACACGATCCGTGAGCTGCACCGGCGCGGTCGCAACGATGGTGAGCAAATCCCCACCGATCAAGGTCTCGTTGACCAGAGGCGACAGCAGCGTCACCACCGGATCACCGGAAACCGTCAATCTCACAAGCGACGACTGCCGCACGTTGCCCGCCGCATCTTCGGCTTCGGCAGATAAGACGATCTCATCGCCCGTCGCCGCCCCTGCGGGCACGGTGTAGCTGAAGGATTCGAGTATGTCGTCGTCCGCCGTGCCGGGCTGGAGGCGGTCGTCCGGCGTGAGCGGGTGATCGCCCTCGACGCGGAAGGTGACCCTGGCCAGATCGACCGCGTCGGCCGCGTGCACCACGATCGTGCTGATCGACTGGTCCGGGTCGACGACGAAGTCACTCGACAGCGAGGTGATTTCCACCGTCGGCGCAACACCGTCCAACAGAGTCGTCGTCACCGAGGTCATCGACTCGGCGCCGCTGGTATCACGCGCCAATACGTCGATGATGACGTTGTCCGCACCCGCGGCGGGAATCGTCGCCGACGGGATAGTGAACTCAAAGCTCTCAGTTCTCGCGGTCTGCCCGGGTGAGATATGGCGCACCTGGGTATTGCCGAGTACGGTTACCTCGATATCAGCGAGCTCGACATCGTCGGTCGCCTGGACCTGCAGGTCGATGTCCCCGCCGGTAAACGCCGGATCGTCGAACACACTCACTGACTGGATGGTCGGCGGCGTAGCGGCGACGATATTGATCGTCACGGGATCGGGATTACCGCGGTTACCCGCATAGTCGGTTGGAATCGCGTCGAAGGTGACGCTACCGGCCGAGACGCTGGCAACGAAGCTGTGCTCGAACGGCGGCTCGTTGTCGGTGGAGATAATCTGGCCGCCTGCAACAAAGTCGACCAGTAGCACGTCGTCGTGGCCGTCCGGCGTCGCCGTAAGCGTCACCGTCTGGCCATCCGACGCCTCGTAGACATCGCCGCCGAGAGGCGTGACGTCGGCGGTCAGCTCGACCGCGGGTGGAGTCGAGTCGTCGACCGGGAAGCTCTCGACGACCGGGCCGGCCTGCGCGTTGCCGACGATGTCGAGCCAGCCGCTGACGGTAACGTCGACATCCGTGAGCCCCGACTCAATCAGTCCCTCGAGATCGTCAGGGCGGAAGGTCCACAGGCGATTGGAATCGTTCGCCGTCAGCACTCCCGATACCGCCGCACCGCCGGTACTGTTCGTCACGTCGATCGCACCGCCCGACACGCTCTCACTGAACTCGACCACGACCCGACCGCGGACGAGTTGTACCGAGCTCACCTCGGGTGAGGTAACGTCGTCGGTTTGGAACGACGACTCAAACGGAAGCTGCAGCGGGCGACCAAACACGTCGCGCACCGCCTGGGTCACCTGAACGGTCACCGCGCGCTGCTCGGGCAGATTGCCGGTCGGTGTGAAGCTGACCTGAGTCTTACCACCGACGTCGACGGGAGTGCCGAGCGTGCCCGATACGCCACTACCTTCGGCGAACACCCTCACCGAAAAGATGGTGATCGTGTCGTGCTCGGCGAGGTCGGAAAACACGACGTCGACGACCGAATTCAGCGGCTGCTCGATGGCGCCGTCCGCCGGGCTGACGCTCTCGACGGTCAGCAGCTCGGCGTCGAGGTTGATGATGCCGATGTCGTCGGTGCCGCCGGCCGTCGGATTGGCCGACTTGGTGCCGATCCCACCCGTAGCCGGGTCGGTCGCGCTCACCACCGAGTTGGTCACCGGCACACCGGTAAACGTGAACTCGCCCTGGTCATTGGTCTCGGTGGCGAGGTGAAAAGTTCGCCCGATACCGGCGATCGTCACCACGGCGCGATCGACCGGTAGTCCGTCGAGGTGAACGATCCCCTCGACCGCACCGGCATCTTCCAGATGCACGATTAGATTCTCGACCAGACCACCTTCTTCCGTCATCGTGCCGCCGGCACGCCCGATCAAACCCGCAACGGAGTCGACGATCGTCACCGAGAAGTCGCCCACCGGCACTTCGGTGAACTCGAAGTTCCCGAGTGTATCCGTCGAGCCGGGCAGCTCGTCGATCAAGAAATCCACGTCGGACCGACTCAGCACGATGTCGCCGACGAAGGCCGTCGCCAGGGTGCTGTCGGTGAAAGCCGTGCCGCGCACACTACCGGTGCCGCGGAAGATGATGTTGGTGATCAGCTGGTCGCCGTCCTGCTGGGTCGTCCCTTGGTTCTGCCCACCATCGTTGCCGCCCTGCTCCAGCGCTGTAACGGTGTAGTCACCCAGCGGTACCGACTCGAATAGGTAGCCGCCAACGGCGTCGGTGACGACCTGACGCGAGAAAGTGCCACTTTCAATGGTGACGGTGGCAAACGGTACCGGCACCTGGCCGTCCGGCTGGAGCACCGTTCCCGACACCGCGGCGCGACCCTCAAGGAAGACGTCGACCGTAGCAAACTCACCTTCGCTGACAATCTCACCACTGGCTTCTCCCATCGCCTCGCTGACCGGATCGGTCGCGAGCAGATCAAAGAAGCCGGCCGGCACACTGGGGATCGAGTACTCCCCGAAGAGATTGCTGGTTGTCGTCAGCTGGCCTGGGCCGAAGAACGAGGCTTCACGTCCTGCCAGGCCCTCGGGTTGCACCAGGAACGGTGAGGTCAGCTCGACCTGCGCGCCCGCGGCGACTTCGCCGTTGTCGCGCAGCACAGAACCCGAGACGGTTCCCTCCGCCAGAAGCTCAATATCTCGTAGCTCGCGCACGTTTTCAGGCGGCAGAGTCTGCTGGGTGACGCGAATCGGCCCCTGATCGTCGACGCCAATGCGTCCGGTCTTTGGATCAAACAGCTCGAGGCTGTAACCGACTTCGTGCGACTCGGTCAGACGTACGTACTCGAATAGGAACTCACCGCTCGGGCCGGTGGTCGCGAAGGCGTCGGTGCCGTTGAACTTGGGATCGCGCAGGCGCACCTGGGCGAACGGCAGTGGCGTCACAGCGTCAGCCAGGAACGCAGTACCCTCGACGCCGCCGAAGGTGCCGACGATGATCGTCAGCTCCCGCAGGTCGCCGTCACCAACGATCTCGCTGCCGGTGCCGCCGGCGTCGTCGCCGTTGGGATGGATGGCGGTCACGGAGAACGGTCCTTCCGGCACTCCGACGAATTCGACCTTACCGTCCGCATCGGCGAACAGAGCGGGGAAAGGCGCCAGTAGGCTCGCCACCGGAGAGCCGCTGTTGAGTTCGACCACCGCGCCGGGGACGACATCGACACCGTCACTGACGTCGACCACGACCGTCCCCTTGCCGAGCAGCTCAATATCGACGACGACGTCGTCACCCGAAATCAGGCCGGCGAACTTCATCCCACGGTTGCCGGTCACAGGATCGAGCGCCGTGAGACGGAGCGCCTCAGGAGCGAGCGGTGAAAACTCGTACCCACCGTCGACGTCGGTCAGCGTGCTCTCCGAGCCGCCGTTGACTTCAACCGTAACCTGGATTCCCGCGCCGGCAACATCGCCGTTCGGCAGGAAAACCCGCCCGCTGACCGACGCCGACTCGGTCAGCACGATGCAGTGCTCGTTTACCTGCCCGGCGGTGTTCAAACTATCGTTCAGCGTAATCGGCCCGGTAAACGCCGAGTCCACGGCGACCCGATAGGTGCCTAGCAGGCCACCGAGCGCCGGAATCAGAGGAGTCACGAAGCGCCCGGTGCAGGTGGTGCAAGTCGCGTTGCACGGATTGGGACTACCCGCTTCCTCGCTCGTCGTCACGGAGATGGTGCGCGGAACGACACGGCCGAAGCTGTTGAAGCCGTTGTACGTGATCTGGGCCGTGGCGACCTGGGGCAGATTGCTGGGGTCGACAACTACGCCCTCGACGCTGCCGAGGCCGACGTAGCGGACCACGTGTACCGGCGTCGTGCCGCCGCTGAAGACGTCGATCGACTTGAAGCCGCCGTCGCCCTGCCCGTCGGCGGCGCGGAGCGTGTAGGACCCAATTGGAATGCGGTCGAAGCGGAAGTCCCCGCTCGCCGTCGTCGTCGTGCGCAAGAAGCCGTCTTCGGTGCCGGCACGGATGAACCACAGATATACTTCGACACCACCCTGCGGCTCGCTGAGATGATTCTCCAGTCGCCCAACCACGGTCGCGCGCGGCTCCAGGAAGATGACCACCGCAACCTCGACACCGGGCTCGCCGACGAAGATCTCGACGTCGCCGCGAGCGCCAGTCGCCGGGTCGCCTGCCTCGATGAGCTGCAGACCGGTAGCAATCGGCAGTGCGAAGCCGCCCGCCGCGTCCGTGGTGACGATCGTGGTACCGCCGAGCACCTGTGCGCCCGCGGCCGGCGTGCCGTCGGCCTGGAAAACCGTACCGACGATGGTCGCGATTCCGGGAAATACCAGATTGGCCGCGGTCGGCTGCCCCTGGGTGACGTTGATCTCGATATCGGTTTGCTCGCCGGTCCATTTGCGAATCGCCCGCAATCGCACCGTGCCCGGCGGGACCGCCGGAAAGAAGAAGTGCCCTTCGGAGTCGGTGATCGTCTCGTTGCCGTAGCCCGCTGTGTCGTTTGCGACGGCAACCACGACGCCGGGTCCGACCGCGCGCAGGCCGGTGGTCGACGCGCTATCGAGGAACTCCTCGAACACGGTGCCTTCGAGGCTGCCGCTGTCGCTGAACAGCGGCACGTCGACCGTCGTCACCTCACCGGCGCGAGCAAGCGCTCCGGCGACCGAACCGGAGATGGTCACGGACGTGTCCGGGTCTTCAAAGCTGGCACGAACCAGAATGTCACCGACCGAGACGTTGTGAGCAGTGTAGGTACCGTCGGCCCGGCTGACGGCGCCGATGCTGGTGCCGTCGGTCACACTGTCGACCGAGACGATGGCATTGGAGACCGGCACCGGCGACCCGGACGTCACGTCGAGAATGGTTCCTTCGACCCGCCCGGTGCCGAGCATCAGGAGGTCGATGTTCTGCTCCTGCCGCTCGACCAAAATCCGACTGGTGCGCTCGACCGTCTTCCCGGTCTCCGGATGGCGCGCGCGCACGCGGAACGGACCCGCATTGCTGATACCGACGAAGTCGAAGCGGTAGTAACCGTCGATGTCGGTGATGACCTGCCCGGTGATGATCTTGACGGGAGTGCCGAAGAAGTCGTCGAGAAACATCTCGGTGAGCTCCACCGGAGCGAACGCCAGCGGATCGCCGTTGCCGTCGCGCACGGTACCCTGAACGATACCTCCGTCGGGCCGGATAAAATCATCGACGACCGAAGACTGATGACTGACGACCGGCGTACCGCCGAGATCGGTCACACCGTCGACCGACAGCTCATAATCGTAGAAGCGAGAGAGCGACGACAGAAATCCGACCAACAAGACGCGATTGCCGAGCAACAGGTTCGATGCACGCTTCGGATTCGTCACGTCGCCGACCGCCCGTCGATCCTCTTGGCCCGGGCCGTAGGTCAGAGAGAACTCGGCGATCTCCTCGCCCAGCGAGTCCGGGTCGACGGCCTCGTCGAACAGGATCCCCACCGTCCGGCCGCGCTGCAGCGGGTCCGATTCGGGAATCTGTCGCACTCCGACGACCGTCGGCGCATCATCTGTATAGGCCGCGCCCGAGACGTTGCCTACGCAACCGAGCGCCAGCGGGCTCGCCACCGCCGAGCTGACGTTGAAGACCGGCGTGCAAGTATCGAGAATTACGGTGGTTACGTACTTCTCCAAGCCGCCCGCCCCATCCGGAGCAATCACCGTGATATCGCTGCTGCCGCTACCGGAGACCGTCACCTGATGGGATGCGATCACGCTCTGCTGATCCGGCCCGAGCACCGCGAGCTGACCGCTCAGCAGACCGTCATCGAATCCCACCAGTGAAGTGTTCGGCACCGCGCGTTCGATTGCGCTCGAATCGCACCGACCCGTGCCGGTTTCGTCGGCCGCGAGCGACCCCGCGCAGCCGCGCGTCACGTCGTCGCCGAGCTGAATCTCGACCGTGGCATTGCCGGTTGCAGCGATGGCAACGAAGTCGCCGCGGTACGAGCTCGCCTCACCGAACGCATCGGTCGCGGCACTGAGGTCCTGCGCGCTCGGTCCGCTGCCTAGCACGCTTAGCTCCTGCGCCAGCGCGCGTTCGAGGTCGTGTCCGGCATCGGTGAACCGTCGCACCTCGTCGAATCCCTCGGCGCCCGTGACCGTCACCGCGCCCTGATTGTTGGTCGCTTCGACCCGCGAGCCGGCGGCAAAGCCACCGAGCCAATCGAGCCACAACTCGAGCAGCGAGGTGTGCATCTCTTCGCCTATTCGGGCCCGCAACCCAGCGATCGCGAGCTGCTGCCCACGCAGCTCGATCATCGCCTTGCGCACACCGCGCCCGATGTCCGGCTGATGCCCATCCGGCGCCATCGCCGCGCTATGCGCCAATCCGAGCACACGCAACGCCTCGGCGACAAAGTCGTCCGGCAAATCATAAGCATACGACGGCAGCAGAATCGTATCGGGTGAAAGCGGAATCCCACCGTCGCCAACACCTGTCGTCAGGCGGAAGCCGTCACTTACGACACCGCCCTCGCCCTGGAAGGCCGCTGCCGTCACGCGCCCGCTCTGGCGCGCGATCATTTGATACGAAACCGTCTGCGCCCGCCCCGGTCCGAGCGAGGTAACCAGGGCTTCGCCAGGGCCGGTACCCTGGTGCGAGTTACCGACGACGGTGGCACCGCTAACTTCAGACGGGTCCAGCGCAAGCTTGAGCAGAGTAATCTCGGCTTCGCTGGTGTTGGTCGTCGTAACACCGAGCGTGTAGGTCTCGCCCTCGCGAACGACGTCGGGGTGATGAATCGTGAGCGCGACCGAGCGGTCGCGCACGACCACGGTACCGAACACGGTACCCGACAGCGCAACGCCTTCGGCCGGTCCGCCCGGAAAAGTAAGGTTCGCTTCGATCTCGACCCGCACCCGGTGCGTCCCAACCAGCTTGCCTTCGACGAGGAAATCACCGCCGGCATCTTCGCCCGGCCCAAACTCCGGCGCGCCGGTAACGGTATTGACAATATCGAGCTCGGTCCTACCGGTCGGATCGTCGAGCGTGATGGCAGGCACGAGAGGCTCGTCGCCGGTCACCGGCGACCCGTCGTCACCCAGCGGCAGCTCCATCGTAGCCGTTGCGGAGGTAATGACGAGCTGACTGCCCTCCGGTGCAACGTTCGACACAAGCAGGACCACTTCAAAGAACTCGTTGAGAAAAGCGATATTGCCGGGAATCAGCAACACCCCGGGAATCGGCGGAATCTCGACCCCAAAGCTGATCGGCTCGCTCTCGAGCATGATCCCCTGAATATCGAGACTCGGCGTGTCCAACCCAGGCAAGATCGGAGGCAACCCAAGCGGCCCCCCACCCTCGAGCAGTTCACCGTCCTGCGGAAAAACAACATCGAGCTCAATCGGCAAACCTTCGGAAAGCGTCTCAATGCCAAACGAAAACCGAAACGCCGTGAAGTTATCGTCATCAATCACGATCCCGCGATCGATGATCTCATCCAGAGAGAGCGAACGAGTATTGACGCTATTGACGCTAACGCGATCTACAATCCGAATCGGCACAACGGAAGGCGACCCAAACAAAACGGTCGCACCCGTGCCGTCGACGAGCCGAATGTTGTCGAGCACATAGTTCCCATCGATTAGCAAAGGCTCGGCAACAACCAGGCCGGGTTCCGTAGAATCCGTCCCAATCTCGAGCGCCCCACCAGGAGTCGTCTCAACCGTAAACGACCCACTAACATCAGGCCCAGACAGATCCCCACGAATCGAAAAACCGGCAAAGTCTGCAGACACATCATCATCCGCCCCTTTGAGAAGCGAAGTCTGAATCCGAATCGGCGCCCCCTTGGGCGCTGTTATCGTTGTCGGCGAAGCTTCGAGCCGAACGCCCAAGATAAGAACATCATCACCAGCGAGAGGCTGCGCGATAGCACCGCGCGTGACAAACAAGACGACCAAAACGAACGCGACGCGTAAGAAGCGTTTTGCCGCTTCCATCTGAAAACTGTTCCTCTCGCTATTCATCCTGACACTCTCTCGGGCTCGTTCGGGCGGCCGACCCTCTCTTCCTGCGGCAACGCCGTGAGACGACAGCATTCCGTCGTGGGAACGCGGCATGATGCTCGCACCCGGCTCGCTACCGGCCCTTCCCTCTCTCAATCCTCATCACCTGGTAATGCTCCCTGTACTCAATTCACGTAAGGGCCCGCACCGAGTTCCGCGACAAAGGGCGTCCACCATCACCTCACATCGTCCCCCAACCGAAGCAGAGATGCTTCAAACTCTTCGGTCACACGAAGCAAACACTCCAAGTACTTCCGCTCCGCTGATACCGATAGTTCACCCTTGACCTGGCCATCGCTCGCCACTGCACCAACCAATCCGCAATACGAGTCACGGTGCCCCCTCCACCCCTCCTTGGCCATTCGCACTAGCTCGCTCATCTCGAGGTTGTCGGGAAACTCGTGCGTGATACGACTCGCTGCGGCATCTACCCGCTTCTGAAGCATGCGGAACGAGGGCCCCATGCACTTGCGCAGCTCGCCTGTCGTCTGCGCGTCCTCTACACAGGCCGCCTCTAACGGATCTGCAGCGATGATGGTGGAGGAACAGCTGGCAACTCCGCAGACGCAGGCCAACATCAACCTGAACAACCCGCGCGGAAAGGTCCGCACGCTACGGGCACGTTTCAGAAGCACAATCGCCCTCCACTCCCGGCCATTACGGACGCCTACCATGGGAACCACCACCGGCGAGGCGGTGTTGGCTTCGTCGGTATTCCTGGCGGATACAACACACCACCGTCTTCAAAACTCGATCGGATCTCGCGCGTTGTGGGCCCCGGATCCATCCAGTTCCGACTCCCAGTATACGCCCTTATCACACCTGATTCGGTGCCAAGATAGATATCCAGCAGGCTCCAACTCGACGTTATGGTGTCGTCCGTAGAGAAGACCGGCGCAAACGGATCGTCACCTGGATGGGTATGGTAGATGGCTGCTTTCTCGGTGCCTTCCGGAATCGCACGAAACTTCTTTACGTCAAGTTCGCGCTTGGTACCCTGAACCGCGCGAGCATACGAATAGCGTTCCTCATCCGGAATGTAGTAGATGTAGCCACCGTACTCCTTCTGGTAGTGTTTCGTCCGCCGCATCGCGAAGTCGATTGCATCGATAGCGGCTTCATCGACCGTCTTAAATCTGTCACCTGGCGCATACCCAGTCGGGTCGATGAGATTAACGGAATCACCTTCCGCATATGAGTAGACGTTCGCCGAATCCCCAAGGAAACCGATGGGGTCTCTAAGCACCCACCGCCCAGACCCCGCGTCGTAGTCTCGAGAGCCGAGACGAACAAGCTGTGTTGCTCCATCGTACAATCCACCCGCAAACCCAAACGGCTGGAATCCCGGTTGGGTATCCAGCGTCACATTTCCCCACTCGTCGTAGTCCATCCGCTGCGCGATCGACCCGTTTGATGTGTTCACCACGACTCGCACACTACCGAGGTGGTCCGTTACGATCCGGTAACGGACGCCGTTGCGCACCATGTACTCTGGAACGTTCGGTTTGTCTGCATAGACAAAGAACGTTTCCACCACCCCGTTGGCATCGACCTCAGCCACAGGACGCAGCGCGCTCTGGTAGATATAGCGCTTCTCGTCGAGAACGGTTCCAACGGCGTCTTTCAGGATTCGGCCGACTCTGCGATTGGCGGCGTCGATCAGGTACTCGATCGTGCTGCCGTCGGGGAGCGTCACGTCGCGCAGGTTGCCCCACTCGTCGTAGTCGAAGTCTGTGACCTGCGGATTCATTGGGTTGGTGACGTCGGTCTTGAGATCAAGCGCGCCGGTCACGTCGTACGAGTATGTGAAGTTTCTCGGCGTCGACTCCCCGGGCAGAATCATCGTCGCCGCTGTCGCCTGGTTGACGCCCGGAACGACCACGCTTTGCAGACGCCGTGACGGGATCGTTATCACGTTGTCGCCGGTCGTCGGGCTGCAAGGTGCGACCGACGTCGAGGCGGCGAAGTCCCAGTCAGCCGCCAGCTCAATGTAGCCCGGGCGCCCGCAGACTGCTTCATCCGGCTGTTCGCCAGGCAGGAGGTCGGCACCGACCCCGCCGTGGTAGATCGTGCCCTGCACCGGACTGCTCGACGTATCGACACATTCGAAGCCGAGCTCGATGACCAGCCGGTCGCCGATCTCGGCGGTGCCCCCTGCGCAGGGAGTCATCAGTTGTCCGTCGTCGGTAGTCAGAAAGCCTTCCACACCCTCCGCCGCGCCGGACGGCAGTTCGAGGTCGGAGAGCTGATGGTCGACGGCGATCCGGCAGCGCAGACTGTCGTCGCTGCCGTCCATCACCCAGGCGCTAGCCACCAGCCGCAGGCCGTCAGCCTGCGCGCCCTGCGCGGCGCCGAAGACGAAGTCGATGCGCTCCCCAGCAGCAATCGGTCGAGCGGTCGAAAGCGGTGGACTGACGAGGACAGTTGTCAGTTGGCGGCTGTCGGTTGCCACTGAACAGTCCGGAACATCTATCGACGTCGCCGTAGCGGCGCCTTCTCTCTCTTCGGCCATCTCGACGGTAGCGTAGAGGGAACCGTTGATGGAAGCTTCGCCCCAGTTGCCCTCGAGGGACGAGGGGGGCGCGCTCGGCGCGTCCGTCCTAGCGTAGAGCCGTACGGGCTCGTCTACCGGCGGGGGAGGAGGCACTCCGTTCTCCCCGACCAAGTTATTGTTGCCGTCGTAACCGTAGCTGATCGCAGGATCGTCGTTGTACTGCACCGTATGGAGCTGGCCGGTCGGGTAGTAGGTGTAGCGGACACGATAGGTGTCCATTCCGCCCGCGCCGTCGGCGATGCGCACCGTCTTGTCTTTGATTCGGCCACCGCGGTCTCGACCGTAGGTTTCGCTGAACGCGACTTGCCCGTTTGCACGCGCCGTGTAGACGCTTGGCTCGCCAAACTGATTGCGCTGGTATAGGTCCGTCGTGACACCAAGGGCGGTCGACCTCAGGAAGGTCGAATCGTACCGATCCAACGTCATAGCGCCGGCCGCTTGCTGGACACCGTCCTGATCGGGGTCGAGGTTAGCCGTATGGCTACCCACGCTGATGCTGGTCGCCTGAAACAGTCCGTTGCGGCCGATCGTCACCTGGCCCTGAACTGGACCGCCCCAGGTGATCGTCGTCGGAACCGGCAGGCCTGCATAGTCGTAGGTGATCGAACCGTCGGGACTCGTGATGCTGGAAACGTAGTCGTCTGAATCGTAGCTGTAACTGATGCTGCCAATGCCGGTCAGACGGCCCTCGCCATCGAAGCCCAGTCCGCCCTGCGGTGCGGTGCCGCTCGTGGCCTTTCTCGTCGCGTCGTACGTCACCGTCGTCTGGCCCGCCGGCAGCTCAAAGCCTTCAAGCCGGTCGACCGGGCTGTAGTTGAGGTCCTCGTCGTAGCCGGCTGCCTGCGGCGAGCCGACCTTGGTCACGTTGCCGTTCCCGTCGTAGTCGAAGGTGAAGCTCTGTTGCCCAAAGACGTCCTGCGAGTCGATTCGGCCGCCAGCGTCGCGCGGCATGCTCACAACGCGGTTCAGTGGATCGGTGATCTGATTGACGAAACCATTGTCGTAACCGAGCTGCACAGTACGACCACCCTGGCTGATGAAGGTTGGCCCTCCAGCGCCGTAGCCACCAATCGAAATCGAGGGCAAGCCCGGAAGGCTGATAGACGTTGGACGGCCTAGATCGTCGGTCTCGGTCGTGATCGTGCGGTTCCCGGGCGTCGTCTTGGTGATGGCAGTACCCTCCCTCGTCGTCGTGGTTTTGGCGCCGTTCCATTCGATCGTCTGGGTGAACTTCACCGGATCCCTCAAGTCGCGATCCCCCGCCCCCAGGGCGGCCGCACCGACCTCGTAAGTAGCTTCGAACTTGCCTAAGCGATACGGCAGATCCGTATCGAGACTGAGCTCCAATCCCGGACGCCGCGTACGCGTAAAGTTACCGAAAGGGTGACTTCCGCTCTCACTGAGATCGACGTCGGTGATGACCGTCGTATCGCCGTCGGGAGTCGAGATCGTGCGCTTGAACGTTCCGTCCTGGCGCTCGATGATCTCATGTGTGAAGTCGCCGGCGGAAGATGCCAGCTTGACGGCAAACGCCTTGTCGCCTGGTTCCATTGCGCCCGCTGGTGTCTCGTTAGCCACCGTGATCGAACCGCCCCCGGCGTCGCTCTGGAACTTCAGGCGGCCGACACGATCATAGGCGTAACCCCAGGAACTGCTGCGCGGGTCGGTCGTGCCGAGCAGCAGCCCACCGCCGAGCGGGTCTCCATCAGCGGGGTCTTCCTCCTCACCGAGGACCTGAAATACGTCACTGCCCTGCGGTGTATAGGAAAAGCCCATCGAACTGACTGGGTTCTCAACTGTGCTCCAGAAGCCGTCGCCATTCGGTATTCCGGTTGTCACACGCCCGTTCGAACCGATCGATCCAGGTGAGATCGTCACGTCCACCCCTGGGCCCTCGAGAGAGATCAGATTGTGGTCGCCGTCATAGTCGAACTCGTAGACATTGGTCTGCGTGAGGGCGTTGACCGTCTTGATGTGTCGACCGGTGTCTTTGTCGAAGTAGTACACTGCGAGACCGTTCTCCGAGGCGATGAGGATCTCATCGGCTTCTTCTTGCACCAGGCCGAGCTCTTCGTAGCTGCGTTGACCGCCGCCGCCGAGGTAGAGGATGCGTTCGTTGATGTCGAAGAAGTGATGGATATTGAGGCTCCACCCGCCCATGCCGTGGGCTCGGGTGTCCCAGGTGCCGAGCGTGCCGCCCCAGATGCGGGTGTCCCATGGTTGCCGGCCTTCGGGACCGTCGTAGATCGCCGATACTTCGATGCTGGCCCACTGCGATCCCAGCGCCACCTTGCCCTGGTCGTCGGTGCCGTCCCAGAAGAACAAGACGCGAGTATTCGCCGCAGCCGGCACCTCGTGTACGATCTCGCGCCCCGCTACCAGGACTTTGATCTCGTATGTCGAGACGCCAGGCGGAATCGTTTCTCCAGTCACCGGGATCACCACCCCGCGACGACCGGGCACCCGGCTCGAGTCGTAGTGCAACGTGAACGGCGAACCGATGACGCCGACGACTTCGCCGAGAGTGCGGTCTTCACATCCAAGGACGTCTCCGTCGACCGCGTAGGCGCAGTCGTAGAAGGTTTCCTTCTCGATCTCGAACGGCAGGGGCTCGGCGACGACGTAGACTCCGCTGGTTCGAGCAGCGATCGCCCCGTACTTGCGTCCCTCGGGATCCGTATAGGTCGCGACCCGGCGCCCGGTTGCGAGCTCGGTCATCGCATTGATCTCGATACCCGGCATCCATTCCTCGGGAAGCTCGATGTTGCCGAGAACTCTATCGTCGAGGCCGTCCCCGCCCTCGGTATAGTCGAACCGTATGTCGTCCATCTTGCCGTCGGGACGTCCGACATCGAGCACCGTCAGGCCGGCCGTCCCGTCGGAGAGGTAGAGGAACTGCCGCGCCTGAGGCTGTCTTCTCTCGATCCGGTTGAAGTCGATGAGACGCTGTGGCGTCTGATCGCGGAGG
>JANQHZ010000199.1 GCA_028282445.1 Candidatus Binatia bacterium
CGACTGGGATGCTGTCGGCAAGCTGAACCCGCGCGGCCGGGTCGGGACGCCGGAGGACATCGCCGGGCTGGCGATCTTTCTCTGCTCGCGCGCCGGCGCTTACACCGTCGGCGAAGTCATCACCTGCGACGGCGGCATCGTCGTCAGCTGAGCGCGGCAGCACGATCATGATTCGCCTGGCGATTTCCGCTGACGGCCACGTCACCGGGCCGGCCGATCTGTGGAGCGAGAATCTGCCCCCGTCGCTGCGTGACAAAGGGCCGCGCGCCGAAGTGCGCGACGGCATGATCGCGCTGGTGGTCGAGAACAAGCTGGTCCGCAAGATGGTCGACGCGCCACCCGATGCCGTCGAGGGCAGCTCGATCAGCCTCGAAGGCTGGGGCGAGAACGACCCCGCCGCGCGCCTGGAGACGCTCGCCGCCGACGGCGTCTCGGGCGAAGTGCTCTATCCGACCATGGCGTTCTTCACCGCTTACTCGATCGAAGACGGCGCCCTGCAGGATGCCGTCTGTCAGGTCTACAACGACTGGCTGATCGACACCTTCGCGGACCCGCGCTTCGCCGCCGTCGCGATCTTGCCATCCTCGCAACCCGAGGCATGCACACGCGAGATCGAGCGCCTTTCGCCGCGCGGCCTGCGCGCGGCGTTGTTGCCGGCGCATTCCGACGACCTGCCCTAC
This sequence comes from Candidatus Binatia bacterium, assembly GCA_028282445.1. Classification (GTDB taxonomy): domain Bacteria; phylum Desulfobacterota; class Binatia; order HRBIN30; family CADEER01; genus CADEER01. The sequence goes on from JANQHZ010000199.1 coordinate 681, forward strand.
AATCGAAGCGAGTGGGAGCCCTTTTGGGAAACCGCGGCGGGGCTCGGAGTCAGCCTGTCCTTCCACGCCGGCACCGGACGCCACCAGGCCCCGGTGCGTGGACCGGGCGGCGCCGTCACCAACTACGTCGTCACCGTTTCGGGCCCGCTGGAGACCGCGTCGATCCTCTGTGCCGCCGGCATTCTCGAGCGTCATCCGACTCTCAACGTCGCCATGATCGAATGCGGCGCCGGCTGGCTCGCCTGGGCGCTCGACGCCATGGACGAGGCCTATCGCGAGCACGAGATGTTCGTGAAGCCCAAGCTCGAGGCACTCCCCAGCGAGTACTTCCGCCGCCAGGGAGCCGTTACCTTCCAGTGCGATCCAGTCGGAATTCGCAACCGCGTCGCGACCGGCAATCGCTGCCTGCTGTGGGGATCCGACTATCCGCACCCGGAGGGGACGTATCCCAAGTCGCGCGAAATCCTCGAGAAGCAATTCGAAGGAGTCGAGCAGGAAGCGGTCGACAGCATCACCTGGCGCAACGCGGTCGATCTCTACGGCTTGGCGCTACCGGACGATTTCGCAAGCGAGCGCGCACAAGCTTCGTGAAGCGCGTACCAAGCTTTCCCAGAAAGATCGCATGACCACTTCAGACGTCTCGAAGGACACGACCGACGGGCGCGATTTGCGCTTCATCATCATCGGCGCCGGCATGGCAGGCATCCTGAGCGCCATCAAGCTGAAAGAAGCCGGCCTCAACAACTTCGTCATCTACGAAAAGGCGGACACCCTGGGCGGCACCTGGCGGGAGAACACCTACCCGGGAATCGCCTGCGACGTCCCGTCCCATCTCTACAGCTACTCCTTCGCGTTCAACCCCGACTGGAGCCAGCAATTCGCTCCGGGGCCCGAGATCCGCCAGTACTTCGAGGACGTCGCAGAGCGCTTCGGCGTCACCGAAAGGATCCGCTACAACTGCGAGATCACCCGCTGCACCTTCGACAACGGCTGTTGGAAGATCGAGGCCGGCGACGGAACCACCGACGAGGGAGACTTCGTCATCGCCGCGACCGGCGTTCTTCACCACCCCAACCTCCCCGACATCGAGAGTTTGGAGAGCTTCGAAGGCGCCGCGTTCCACAGCGCGCGGTGGGACCACTCGGTCGAGATCGACGGCAAACGCGTCGGTGTCGTCGGCACCGGATCGAGCGCGGTTCAGCTGTTTACGGCCCTCGCCGATCGCGTCGCCGAGCTCGTTCTGTTCCAGCGCACCGCACAATGGGTCGTCCCGGTCGCCAATGCGATCTACAGCGCCGCCGAAAAGAAGAGATTCCGCGACGACCCGGAGGCAATCCCCGAGGTCCGCAAGGCCGTCTCCGCCGCCTTCATCGACGGCTTCGCCAACGTCCTGGGCGACATGAACAACCCATTGATCCAGGCCATTCACGACGCCAGCGTGGAGAACCTGGAAAGCAGCGTGGTGGACCCGGAGCTGCGCGAGCGCCTGCGGCCGAACTACCGTGCAGGCTGCAAGCGACTGGTCATGTCCGACGGCTTCTACGACGCCATCCAGCGACCTCACGCCAAGCTCGTCGATGCGGGAATCGAACGGGTCGAAGCGAAAGGCGTGCGCAGCCGCGACGGCGAGCTGCACGAGCTCGATGTCTTGGTTCTGGCAACCGGCTTTCGCGTCGATCAGTTCATGAGACCGATGGAAGTGGTCGGCCGCGGCGGCAGGACCCTGGAGCAAGCTTGGCAAGGCAGCCCGACAGCCTACCTCGCGGTGTCGATCCCCGACTTCCCGAACTTCTTCATGCTGAACGGACCGAACGGACCGGTCGGCAACTTCTCCTTGATCGATGTCGCGGAGCTGCAGTTCGACTACATCATGCAACTGGTCGACCAGGTTCGCGGCGGAAAATGTAGAGAAGTCTGCGCCTCCTACGACGCCGCCGAGAAGTTCGACGACGACCGCCGAGAAGCCGCGAAATCGACCATCTGGAGCAGCGGCTGCACGAGCTGGTACCTCGACGAGAACGGACTGCCGACAGCCTGGCCGTGGTCCTTCGACCGCTTCCGCGAAGAGATGAAAGCGCCGCGCCTCGCCGACTACCACCTAAAGTAAAACTTTCGAACCGATCCGGAACCGGCATCAACCAAAGGAAAGAAGTGACCGTACGGCGACCCTCAAGCCGCCGTCCCACAGCAGCCCATCCTCCGAAATACCGTATCGCGACTCTCGGGCCGCCGTCCCACAGCAGCCCATCGTCAGAAACACCGTAGGGCGGCCCTCGGGCCGCCGTCCCACAGCAGCCCATCGTCAGGAAGAATCAGGAGCCACCAATGCAAGCCGCGGTCATGCGCACCAACAACGCAGCCCTCGAATTGGAAGACGTCACGATCGACGACCCCGGTCCCGGCGAGGTTCTCGTCAAGACCGCGGCCTCGGGAATCTGCCACAGCGATCTCAGCGTCGTCGAAGGCGGCCTGCCCTTCCCACCACCCGCCATTCTCGGCCACGAGCCGGCCGGCGTCGTGGAAGCGGTCGGCCCAGGCGTCACCGAATTCGCCGCCGGCGATCACGTCATCGGCTGCGTAACCGCTTGGTGCGGAGTGTGTCGCTTCTGCACCGAAGGTCGTCCCTACCTTTGCCTGGGTCAGTTCGAAGGCCGCCCGCCGGACGCCAAGCCGCGGCTGTCCGACGACAACGGCGAGCCGGTTGGACAGTTCGCCAACCTCTCCTCCTTTGCGGAATACATGCTCTGCCCCGAGCGTGCGCTGGCCAAGATCCGCGACGACATGCCGCTCGACCGCGCCTGCCTGATCGGATGCGGCGTCACCACCGGACTCGGCGCAGCGCTCAATACGGTTCGCATCCCCGCCGGCGCGAGCGTCGCGATCGTCGGCTGCGGCGGCGTCGGGCTCGCCGCCCTGCAAGGAGCGCGCATCGTCGGAGCCGGAAAGATCGTCGCCGTCGACGCAAAGGCTTGGAAGTTCGACCTCGCCAAGCAGCTCGGCGCAACCCACTGCGTCGACGCATCCGACGTCGATCCGGTAGCCGCCGTCCACGAGGTGACGGGCGGCGGCGCCGACTTCGTCTTCGAGTGCATCGGCCTGGTGGCGACTCAACAACAGTCGGTCGCGATGACCGGGCGCGGCGGCACCACCGTGCTGGTCGGCGTCACCCCGACGACCGAGATGGTCCCGATCCCGACCGCCGACCTGACCCTCAACGAGAAGAAGATCACCGGCTCCCTGATGGGGTCCAATCGCTTTCGTTTCGACATGCCCAGCTACATCGAGTTCTACCTCGACGGCCGGCTGAGACTCGACGAGATGATCTCCGCGAGAATTCCCCTTTCCGAGGTGAACGACGCTTTCGAACACTTGCGCAAGGGAGAGGTCGCCCGTCAGGTCATCGTATTCGACTGATGTCCGACGATCTCATCGTCCGCCTCACTACCAACCCGGTGGCGACGTGGTTCATCAAGAACGTCGCCGCCCACCTGGACCCGATCTTGTTCAGGGCCACCAACGGTCGACTGACGGTTTTCGGCCCACCGGCTGTCCCGATGTTGACGCTGACCACCGTAGGGCGTCGCTCCGGCAAGCCGCGGTCGGTACACCTCGCCTGCGTCGAGGACGAGGGCGACTACCTGATCGTCGCCAGCGCGATGGGCCAGCAAAAACACCCCGACTGGCGATACAACCTCGAGGCCAACCCAGCTGTCGAAGTGCAGATGCAAGGCGAGCGCTTCCGAGCCAGGGCCGAGGTCTTGAGCGATGCCGAGAAGAGCACGGTGTGGGATCGTATCGCCGAGGCGATTCCACAAGTGCGCGTGTACGAGACCCGCACCGACCGAAATATCCGAGTCTTTCGCGTGCGGCGTGTTGCCAAGCAGTGAGATGAATCTCATTTCCATACCTCGATAAGCGAAAGGATCGCGCCGCCCGAGTCTCCCACCTACTCCTCGAGTTCTTGGACTTGCTTCAGCCAAGCCAAACTTATATCATGCTCTAAGTTTGTGATTGGGGGCTCACCACCCCGCATGCAGGGGGACCGAGAATGGGCGACAACACCGCGCGATCGACCGGAGCATCTCGCCAGCAGCCTCGCGGCATGGCAAAACACGGCGCCAACTTGCGGGCCGCGACCATCGCTTTTTTCCTTTCTGGGTTAGTCGCGGCGTGCGGCGACGGGGGCGGATCTCCATCCCTCAATCAGGGCGCGTTGAGCTTGCCCGAAGAGACGCTCGACTACCAAGTCGAGCTGCCCTTCTACTACGAGGTCAACACTCTTCTGCAGAACCCCTTCCAAACCTCGGCCCTGTTCAATGACAACACTCCCGCCGACAATCCTGTAACCGACGAAGGCGCTACCCTCGGACGCGTCCTCTTCTACGACCGCCGATTGAGCTCCAACCGGCAAGTGTCCTGCGCCCACCCCTGCCACCTGCAGGAGTTCGGCTTCTCCGACCCGGAGCAAACCAGCGAAGGCGTCGACGGCAGAACGAAGCGAAACTCGATGGGACTGGCCAACGCCCGATTTTATCGCCAACGCACCGAAACGCTTCCGCTACCCGTCGATGTCGAGACCGAGGGTAAGTTCTTCTGGGATGAACGCGCCGACAGCCTGGAAGACCAGGTACTGATGCCGTTCCAGGATCCGGTCGAAATGGGCCTCACCCTGGAGCAACTGGTCGACATCGTCGCCAACCAGGACTACTACCCGCCGCTCTTCGAGGCCGCCTTCGGCGATGCCGAAGTAACGAGCGAGCGGATCTCAAAGGCGCTGGCGCAGTTCATCCGTTCGATCGTCAGCACCGAGTCCCGCTACGACGAGGGACGACGAGCCTTGGCAGCGATCGACGGTCAACCGGGCAACGGCCTACTCGATTTCCCCACCTTCACCGATCAGGAGAACCGCGGGAAACGTCTCTTCGTCGGACCGAGGCGAACCGCCGAAGGTAGGATCATGGGCCCGTGCGGCGGCTGCCATCTTTCAGACGCAATGATCAGCGCGCCTTCCGGCTCGGTCAACAACGGTATCCAGCATCTCGAGTCACCGGAGGCCATCGACCTCATCGCCGAGGTGCGGCGAGGTCCCGTCCGTCCAATCGACGTACTCGGCGAAGACGGGCGCACCAACGCCGAGCGCTACGACGACGCGGCCGCGCGGCTATACGCCTGGATGGACGACGACCCGGACGGCGAGCTGGGCGACCTTGGGATCGCGGAGCACATGGATCGCAAGCACTACGAGCCGAACCAAGTCGCGATGGCGATCGGCGCCATCAAGGCCCCTTCGCTTCGCAACATCGCCGTGACCGCGCCCTACATGCACGACGGCAGCTTCGAGACTCTCGAGGAAGTCCTCGACCACTACTCCGAAGGCGTTCTCGACAATCCTCACCCAAGCCTGAACTTCGCCTTCAACGGCGTCCCGGTCGATCCGGGCCCACTCCGCTCGTTCAACTTCACCGAGGAAGAAAAACAGGCCATCATCGCCTTTCTCGAAACGTTGACCGATCCAATCGTACTGACCGCGGAACGGTGGAGCGATCCCTTCGAGCGACCCAACGACGACTGAACTCCTAGTGGCACTGGGAAGACGCCGAACCTGAACTCTGTTTGGATGACCGCATGAACCCGATCATGAGCCGCCGCAGGATGCTCGGCGCAATGCTGGCAACCGGTCTGGGGCCGGCGGCCACTCGACTTGCGCACGGTGTCGCTACCACAGGAGGTACCGCTTCCGGTTGGGCGTCCGGCGGCACCGCCGCGATGGTCGACAAGCCATCGTACCCCAACCCGTTCTCGACGGTCGGCAGCGCGCCATGCGTATTGGTGCCGGCGTCCACCGCCGGCCCCTGCACCACCGAGACCGACCTCCTCCGCGAGGACATTTCCGAAGGGTGGCCGGGACTCCCCCTGCGACTCGCCCTACGGGTCGTCGACACCACTTGTAATCCTCTCGCCGGCGCGACGGTCAAGATCTGGCACACCAACCGTGAAGGGAGCTATTCGGGAGAAACGCCCTTCAACGGATTCTGCCTACTGCAACAATCGTACGCAGCTTCCGATTTCTTTCGCGGTGTCCGGACCACGGATGACGAGGGGATCGTTTACTTCGACACCTGCTACCCCGGCTGGTACCCGGGCAGAGCCATTCACATTCACTTCCAGGTGTCGGAAGGTGCGCGCACCTTCCGCGTCTCCCAAGTCTATTTTCCGGAGGAGATCACCACCGACATCTTCGCCGAGCACCCGGACTATTCGCCGTACGGGCAGCCCGACACCGTCTTCGATACCGACGGCATACTGCGCCAGCTCCCCGTCGACGAACGCGAGGCCGTCGTGCTCGACGTCGCGCAGATGAGCGACGGAGCCATGCTCGCCTCGAAGACGCTCACCGTCCTGGGCACCGTTTCACAGCCGACGCCAACCCGGCCGCCGGCGAGCGCGACGCCGACCCCGACGATCGCGGGCCCGGTGCCATGCGTGGGCGACTGCAACGCCGACGACAGCGTCGGCATCGACGAGCTCGTGCGAGGCGTGAACCTCGCCCTAGGTCGGCCCGACGCTCGCCCTTGCGACAGTCTCGACGCCGACCACGACGGTAAAGTCTCGGTATCTGAGCTCGTGCGGGCGGTGAACGCCGCGCTTCGAGGCTGCAAGACCTGAAGACTGCAGGCATAGCATCTAGCTGCCTCGGCGCGTTCGCTTCGGGGGCAAGCCTTTTCGCTCTGCCTTTTTCAGGCGGTCGAGAACACGCGTACGCGTGTCGGGAGTCGCGACCGAGAGGAGCGCGATCGACAAGCCTAGGACCAAGCTCGCCCTGAGAGTGGCTTCGTCGATCTCGCCGGCAACCCACGGTTCGTACGCGCCCTGGTTGGAGAAGAAGATGTGACGAGCGAGGGCGGTAAGTGGGACATCCCCAGTGATCTGACCGGCTGCCTGCGCATCAGCCAATCCGCTCTCGAGTAGGGAAATCGGAGTCTCCGAGAATCGAGTTAGGTCGGCCCCCGATTCACGCGCGCAGCGCATCAGCTCGCGGAACATGCCGTCCGTTGCGGTCCAGGTATCCGCCAGCACGTCGACGCTGACGAACAATCGCTCGATCGGATCGGAGGGGATCTCGGCGAAGCTCCGTTCGACCACGTGCCCTACCGTCGCCTCGAAGAGCGCCACGACGACATCCCCCTTCGAGCCGAATAGATTGTAGGGCGTCATCTCTGCGACGTCTGCTTCGCGCGCCAGCTCGCGCATGGTGAGACCTTCAGCGCCCGACCGCTTCAACAAGCGGCCGGCAGCCTCGAGAATCCGCTGTCGCCTCGCCTCCTTGTTGCTCTGACGAAGTCCCATCGACGCCCTACTATGCCACAACCGCTCGAAAATTGGAGCGATCCCCCGGCACGCTCGACTGCGTTGCCCCCCCTTTGAAAAAGGGGGGTTCGGGGGATTTTGAAATCGATCCCTTCCGACAAATCCCTCTCAGTTCCCCTTTCTCAAAGGTGGAGGTCGTTGGTTCTACACCGAACCGACGCACCACAACCCGAGTTGCCGACCTCCCAGGATTTTGACAACTTCAACAGTTCAACCACGAAGTGAGGAGCACAGCATGCCCGGCCTAGAAACTACCGACGCAATGTTCGACCTGCGAATGTCCGAAGGCGCCAAGCCACTACTCGAGAAGGTCAAAGCCTTCGTCAGGGACGAGGTCGAGCCGATTACGCAGGAGTTTTACCGGCTGGGCGAAGGTCGGGAGAACCGCTGGTCGTGGGCGCCGGGGCAGCTCGAGCTGCTCGATAGCGTCAAGGCAAAGGCCAAAGCGAACGGCCTGTGGAACTTCTTTCTGCCCGACGCCGAAACCGGCGAGGGGCTGGAGAACCTCGACTACGCCTACATCGCCTCCGAGCTCGGCAAGAACCCGATCGCGTCGGAGTGTCTCAACTGTTCCGCCCCCGATACCGGCAATATGGAAGTGCTCGAGCGAGTCGGCACGCCGACGCAAAAGGAGCAATGGCTCAAGCCTCTCCTCAACGGTGAGATCCGCTCGGCGTACGCGATGACCGAGCCGGATCTGGCCTCGTCCGATGCCAAGAACATCGCCTGCCGTGCGGAGCTGGTCGGCGACGACTGGGTGATCAACGGCGAGAAGTACTACATCTCGGGCGCCGGCGACCCGCGCTGCAAGATCATGATCGTCATGGTCCAGACCAGCCCGGACGCCGAGCCTCACCTGCGCCAGTCGCAGATCCTGGTCCCGACCGACACCCCAGGCGTCGAGATCCTCGACGGCATGCACGTCTTCGGCAAAGACGACGCACCGCACGGCCACATGCATATCCGCTTTACCGACTGTCGCGTACCGAAAGACAACATCCTGCTCGGCGAGGGGCGCGGCTTCGAGATCTCTCAGGTCCGGCTCGGCCCCGGTCGTATCCACCACTGCATGCGCTCGCTCGGTGCAGCCGAACGCGCCATCGAAATGATGGTGAAGCGCGGACTCACCCGCGAGGCCTTTGGTAAGAAGATCGCCAACCTCGGAAAGAACACCGAAGTCATCGCGCGCGCCCGCGTCGATATCGAGTCGATGCGAATGATGGTGTTGAAAGCAGCCAAGGCGATGGACGAGCTCGGCAATCGCGAGGCCCGCGTCTGGGTCAGCGCCATCAAGGCGCTCGTTCCCGAACGCGTCTGCAAGATCATCGATGAGGCGATCCAGATTCACGGCGCGACCGGAATCTCACAATGGACGCCGCTCGCCGACATGTACGCGAGCCAACGCACCCTACGCCTGGCCGACGGGCCCGACGAGGTCCACTGGTTCGTCGTCGGCCGCGCCGAAATCGCACGCTGGAAAGACAGCGCCGAGAACTACGACCCGAAGGCGCAGTACCTCGAGCGCCCTCAAGCCGGCAAAGTCTTCGCCGGCCCGTGAAGTCCACCACAGAGGCACAGAGACACGGAGAGCTCTGCCGTCCTACATGACACCGAAAGATCTCCGTGCCTCTGTGCCTCCGTGGTGATATCGTCAAAAGCGCAATGACCAACGACCTAGGCGACATCGTATCTCCCAGCAACGCGCGCTTCAGCCGGCGCTACACCCGCACCCTCCTCAACAAATACATGTTCGTCGGCGACCCCGAGGCCGACGCCGCGACCGCGGCGCTCAGGGAAGAGGCCTACGACCCCGACGGCTCGCAGCTCCAGACCCTGCGCGAGCTGGCCGGCAAGGGCGATAGCAGCGCCCAGGCATTCTTCGTGCGGGCCGAATCGCGGCCCGATTGGTTCGACGCCGAGATGCTCGAACGCGGCCAACGCTTCGCCCGAGCGTACGCGCGCCACTACGGCATGTCGCTCATGCACAGCCTCTTCTCCGGCGCGTTATTCAGCCGCGCCACGCTGGTCACCAATTCGACCGGTCGTCTGGGCAGCAACCCGGCCCGCCGCATCCAGGAGACCGGCGCCTTCCTGGCCGCCGTCCTCAAGCCCGGCGGTCTCGAGCCGGGCGCTCTCGGCTTCGAAGCCGCGGTCCGGGTTCGACTGCTCCACGGCTCGATTCGTTCATGGCTCAAGAAGAGCCCCGGGTTCAGCGAAGCCTTCGTCGGCGAGCCGATCGACCAGACCATGCTGGCGATGACCCTCGGACTGTTCAGCTATCTCAACCTCCGCTCGATCCGCCGCCTCGGAGCGCCG
>JANQHZ010000004.1 GCA_028282445.1 Candidatus Binatia bacterium
GGGATGGATGCGGCGTTCGACGACTTTCAGAACGACGATGGGCTGTGGGTCGCCATCCTCACCGCGGCGGGCGACAAAGCCTTCTCGGCGGGAATGGACCTCAAGGAAGCCATCCCGATGCTGCAGAGCGGCGACGAGATGGGGTACGAGGATCACACCAAGCGACCGTTCTCGGATGTGTTCAAGCCGATCATCGGCGCGGTGAACGGATTCTGCATTGCCGGGGGTATGGAGTTCCTGCAGGGGACCGACATCCGCATCGCGGCCGATACCGCAACCTTCGGGCTGGGGGAGGTTCGGTGGGGGATCATTCCGACCGGCGGCTCGCACGTTCGTTTGCCGCGCCAGGTGCCGTGGGCGATCGCGATGGAGATGCTGCTGACCGGAAAGAACCTCACCGCTCAACGTGCCTACGACATCGGCCTGGTCAACGAAGTCGTGCCGGCCGATCAGTTGATGGATACCGCGATCAAGTGGGCGGAGACGATCTGCAAGAATGGCCCGTTCGCGGTGCGCACGGCCAAGGAGATCGCCGTCCGCGCTCTCTCGCTCGAGTCCGGATTTGTTCTCGAAAAGGCGCTCGGCGCGCGCGTCATGCAGTCCGAGGACGCAAAGGAGGGGCCGCGCGCCTTCGCCGAGAAGCGCAAGCCTGACTTCAAGGGACGCTGAACCGTGTCGCCCGAGTTCGCCGACTACGTCGTCGAGCAGATGCAGGAGGCGGGCGACATCTCCAGTCGCAAGATGTTCGGCGGGCTCGGCATCTACCTCGACGGCACCTTCTGCGCCATCGTCGGCTCGTCCGACCGCTTCTATCTCCGGGTAGGCCCGGGCAACATCGACGACTTCAAGAACGCCGGTATGCCGCAATTCCCCGGCGGAAAAGGCAAGGGGATGCCGTACTACGAGGTCCCGCTCGACGTCCTGGAAGACCCGTCGGAGCTCGCCGACTGGGCCCGTAAAGCGCGCGACGAGGCCGCCGCGGCCAAGAAATAGCTCGGGTTGGGGGCCGCATGAGCTCGAGGTTGTCACTTTGATTTTCGGCGCGACTGTGTTGAAAGTGACGGATCGTCCAAGGTGGAGATGCGAGTATGCGATCGACATTCGACAGCCGGTTGAACCGGCGAGCTTTTTTGCGGGCATCGGTTTTTGCCGGAGCCGGGATGGCATTGCCGGCCGGCTGGTTGGGTTGCGGCAGCGACGACGATGACGGGGAGGCGGCGGTCCCGCTCGAAGTCGACCCCAATACTCCCTGGTGGCTGCAAAACAACTTCGAGCCGGTGTTCGACGAGCTCACCGAGACGGCGCTCGAGGTGCGCGGCACGATCCCGAGCGGTTTAGACGGGCTCTACGTGCGAAACGGCTCGAATCCGCAGGCGGCGGACAGCACGCACTGGTTCCTCGGCGACGGCATGTTGCACGGGGTTCGCATCCGGGACGGTCAGGCGCTGTGGTATCGCAACCGGTACATTCGAACGCCGCTCTACGAAAATGGGTTGAACTCAATCGAGGCCGGCGCGCCGATCGGTGGCAACAACCAGAG
>JANQHZ010000018.1 GCA_028282445.1 Candidatus Binatia bacterium
TGGGGGTGTCGCCGGGTGCAGACTTGTACTTGTACCCCTTTGGGGTTGGCAACCAGCCTGAACCGGCCGGGATCTCGAGGGTGCCGACAACCTTGTCCCTGAGTGTATCAAAGACGCACAAGGTATAGTCGGTCGTCGTGGTCGGTGTTCCGAAATCGCCAGCGGAGAACGGGTAGCTTTTGCTCGAACGCCAGGTGAAACGATCTTTGGCGTCGTCGGTCAAGCTGTTGACGATCTTTCCCTTGGCGCCGGGTCCTCCCAACTCCCAGCACTCGCTCGGAAGCGGGTTGCCGTAGAGGCCCCCCGAAGGATTCGGCTTACAACCCTCCGATGGTTCACAGGCTTCGCATAGCGAACACGACACCGACCCGCCGGTGGAAGAGCATGTTCCGGCGCCGTCGCAGAGGTCTTCGGTGCAAAGGTCGCCGTCGGTGTCGCACGAGGCGCCTGCGGGAGCGAGCACGGCTGCGGCGACGCACGTTCCCGAGCTGTCGCATTGGTCGACGGTGCACTCCGGGCCGCCGGCATCGCACACATTACCGGTTTCCGGCTCGCATGTACTCGAGCAGCAGTCGCCGCTCTCGCGGTTGCCGTCCTCACACAACTCATCGGCGTCCGCGATGCCATTGCCGCACTTGGTCCCGAAGATGACGACCGAGTCGCTGCTTCCGCATTCGCCGGTCATCGTAAAGCTCAAGCTGTCCTGGCTGCCGGTCCCGCTGAAGATGAACGGGTACGGGCCCTGCGGCGGGACGGGCGGTATGTCGAGCACCTCGCAGGTGCCGGTGAGATCGAAGGCCCCGCTGACCGGGTCGACCGTACCGGTGGCGGTATGGATGGCGGCGCCGCCCGTGCATACTGCGTCGTAGGAAAGAGTGGTGCCCGTCTGGACGATCGTCGCAGTACAGGCGTCCGTGATGAAATCGCTCACCCCATCGACGCGGTAATCGCCGGTCAGGTCGACAGCAGCCGAGGCGAACCCAGGCTGGAGAGCGACGAAGATGACTGCGGTAACGAACGCCGTTCGTGCGGTTGGACGAACCATCTGTTGCCCTCCCCAAGGTCTAGAGGAGCCAACACATACTGGGATGCCGAGGTCAAGCTCGAAAAAACTATCAAGTGGAAAGTTCGGTCAATTGTTGAAGGTAGATCTCGAAGGGATGTGTCGAACGGATCGACCTCGGATTGGCGGAGGAACGGGTGTTACGCGGGCGCGTGCGGACCTCACGCCGCTATGAAGGTGGCGTGAAACCCGTAGGGAGCTCGCGCCGGGATCTCGATTTCCGTGACCGGTCCGCGTGCGACGTCGAGCGCGTCGAGCACTGCGAGTACGGATCGATGGCTGGCGTGGTCGTGGACAAAGGTCAGCAGCCAACCTTCGCCCTCGCCCGGGCCCCCCGGTACGAAATAGGCTTCGTTGGTGTGGCGAGTGATGCCGGGCTCCCAGATGTCGATTCTTCCGGTGGCAAAGTCGACCAGTGCCGTGCCGCCGAGGTCGACGGTTTGAGGATTGTCGCGCGTCTCGACCAGCCAGCCGTAGCGGTGCGGACGCCCGGTGAAGCGGCGGTCGTGCGAACCGAGCTCGAGCTCGAGATCGCTGACGATCTCCTCCCGGAAGGTCAGCTGCGTGCCGGCGGTCCCGATGTACCAGCGCCGTAACGACGTGTCGGAGTTGCCGAGGCCAGTACCACTGCGAAACATTTCCGGATGATGGGAAACGTCGACGACGACGTCGTCGCCGTCCCGGTAGGCGTTCACCTCGTGAAAGACGTAACGCGGCTCTACTTCGACCCAGCGAATCTCGTCGCCGCGTCCGTTGAGCGGCATCACTCCGATGCGCGCGCCGTACTCAGGCTCCCACTGGAACGCACCGATGATGCTGTCGACTGCCCGTTCGAAATCGAAGACGACCGGGAACTCCCAGAAAACGACGTCGCTGTCGGTGATGGCGAAGGAGTGGATCATGGTTGGGCGGCCGACCTCGATTGGCTGCGTGTTGATCAGCTCACCGCGGTCGTCGGCGACGTGGTAGGTCAGATACGGATTGCCGAAGCCGTAGCCGAAGAAGTGCATGTAGCCGGTCGCGGGATCGATCTTTGGGTGAGCCGTGAAGGACGTTCCGAGGCGACCTTCGAAGTCGTGGACACCGACCGTCGACAGCTCGACAGGGTCGATCTCGTAGGGTGCCCCAACCTCGCCGGAGGTCAGCAGCTTGCCGGCATGATAGATCGCGGCGACGTTGCTCTGGTTGTTGCCGGCGAACGGCGGTAGACCGGCCTCGAGAGCTTCGTCAAAGGTGACGTTGGCTTCGTAAAACGGTGTGCGCACGTAGCGGTTTCGGTACCACAGCGCGCGTCCGTTCTCGATGCGTACAGCGTGCAGCATTCCGTCGCCGAGGAACCAGTGGGGCGAGCGCTTGCTGCGGGGGTTGGACCCGTTTCGGATGTACGTTCCGTTGATCTCGGGCGGAATCGAACCTCGCACCAGCAGATCGGTGGCTTCGATCTCGCGTTCTACCGGCGCGAAGTTGTTCTGTAGCCACCACGGAGATCCCGGTTCGGCCGAAAGCGGCATCCCCGCCGCCGAGTCGTCGTCATCACCGCATCCCAACAGGCTGGATGTGGGGAATGCCGCCAGCGCGGCCGCGAGCGCCGTGCGTTCGAGGAAGTAGCGGCGCGATACCGGGAGGTTCGCCAGTGGTAGAGTCATCGCCGCCAACGCTGGCACATCGATTGTCCGAACGCGAGCTAGAATGGGTCTGGTCGATCGGAGTGCGTCGATCAATCTCGCGTACCACACGCCGACGCGGGCGGGTATCGGATCCGACGATATGCCACGGCAATTGCATCGAGTGGCGGTTGTGGTGAACAATCTCTCGGATGGCGAATGAGGTTGTGCTGGTTGCCGGCGCCGGCGGATTCATCGGTGGCCAAATCGTAGCGGCTCTGCGCAGACGCGGTGTCGCGGCCGTGCGTGCGGTGGACATCAAGCCGTTCGATCACTGGTACCAGCGCTTCGACGACGTCGACAATCGGCAGCTCGATCTGCGGCGGCGCGAGGCCTGTGTGGAAGCGTCGCAGGGTGTCGGCGAGGTCTACCAGATGGCCTGTGACATGGGCGGCATGGGGTTCATCGAGAACAACAAGGCGCTCTG
>JANQHZ010000020.1 GCA_028282445.1 Candidatus Binatia bacterium
TTCTGGTTGGTCGAGAATGCGAAGCGCGAGTACAAGCGGTCTTCGATCAGGGGGAGATTGGCCGAGATGCGGGTTCGCACCGTGTCGAATCGGCCGGCACTCACCAGCATTCGCGCGCCGAGCTCGGGCTCTGGCTTGATCGTGTTGATGCTGATCGCGCCGCCCACCGAGTTCTTGCCGAACAAGGTGCCCTGCGGTCCGCGCAGGACCTCGATTTGACCGATGTCGACGACGTCGATCAGCTGGCCGATCATGCGCGGCAGGAAGACGCCGTCGATATACACCGCGACTCCCGGGTCGAAGACGATCTCGCCGGAGGTGGTGCCGACGCCACGCAGGCGGATGAAGCCTTCCTGGTTCTCGCGTCCGACCGAGAACTGCAGGTTGGGAACGAGGTTCTGTATCTCGTCGACTCGATAGACTCCGGCGTCGCGCAGGGTGCTGTCGCTGAGCGCGGTCACCGAGATCGGCGTATCGACCAGCAACTCCTCGCGCCTGCGCGCGCGCACGACGATCTCTTCGATGCCGCCGTCCGGTTCCTGCTGTGCGGCTGCCGGTTCGACCAGCAGCGCCACCGCGATCGCGCCTGAAACCCACCACGCCCAGATCGACCCACCTCGCATTGCGTCCCCCCGAAAAACTCGGCGCAAGCTATCGCATCGAGTTGCGGAGTGTCGAGTTCCGCGCCGCCGCCGCGCGAGTCCTTCGATTACTGAATGCCCCCCCTTTGAAAAAGGGGGGTTCGGGGGGATTTTGAAATCAATCCCTTCCGATAGATCCCCCTCAATCCCCCTTTTTCAAAGGGGGAGGGCGAAAGTCCGCGTTGCCCCAACTTGCCCGGACGAGTCGTGAAGAGTCGAGTGAGGCGTAAGCTAGAAGAACAAGCGCAGAGTACCGCCATAGGTGACTGGCGGTCCATTCAACACGGCGAAGCCACTCGTGATCGGGATATCAAGACCGAATGTTGCGTAGCGCTCATCGAGGGCGTTCTGCGCCCACAGCGTGAACTCCCAACGGTCGTTGTCGGGGGTTACGCCGACAACGAAGTTGAGCAGGTGTACGGGGCCCTGCGTCAGATTGGGGTCGAGATCTTGTGCGAGGAAGAAGAAGTCCTGGTAGCTGTACTCGACGCGGAAGCGGCCGATCAGGGGGAAGTCGAGGATACCGAAGTCGCTGATCGGATGGACGAACTGGCTGTATGCACTTGCGGACCAGCGCGGAGCGTTGTCGAGGCGTTCGCCTGAAAGATCCTGTTCGCAGAGAACAGGTGTGAAAATGTTGCCGTCCGCGAGTCGTGCCGCGAAGGTTTGGTCGGCGGTGCAGGGCGAGTTCTTGAAGTCGTCGTACTCGGCGACGTTCCACCCCAGCGCGCCGCCGATCGTCAGGGTTTCGTGCGGTACAATAAACGCGTCCGCCTCCAGACCGTAGCTGGTGAGGCTTCCGGCGTTGGTCACGGTCAACGCCGAGCCGTCGAAGGCCTGAGCCTGGAATTCATCGTAGAGGATGTAGAAGCCGGTGGCGTTCAAGGTCAGCATGCGGTCGAACCAAGTGGTCCTGACGCCGAGCTCGAAATCGGTTGCCTCCTCGTCGTCGAACTGGGCTGTCGGGTTTGGGTTCTGTGGCGTTGGCTCTGGAACACGGAGCTGGTTGAAGCCGCCTGATTTGAATCCCCGCGCGAACTTCCCGAAAATCATCGCGTCCTCAGTCGGGGCGTAGTTCAGCGTCACCATGGGCGAGAAGTTCCAGACGTCGAAGTCCTCGTCGAGAAACTGGTCGGGTCCAAAGGGGCCGGCGTCGATCTTGAATGTAGCGATCTGGCTCCCGACGCGCTCCTTTTTCTCCCAGGTGATACGAGCACCGGCGGTCAGGCTCCACTGGTCGTTGAAGAAATACGTGCCCTGTCCGAAGAGCGCGGCGCTCCAGGTCTTGTGGACGTTGGTGTCGACGTTGTTCGCCTCACCGTCGACCGCGGTGGCCTCTAGCCCCGGGCCGATGTTCGGGGAGGCGGCCATCCACTCGGGAAGGACGGCGAGTTTTCCGACGGTGCGGTCCTTTTGGTAGTAGAAGTACGCGCCCAATACGTACTCGAGTGCTTCTTCGGCTGGTGAGATCAGTTGCAGCTCGCTGGACCATTGAAGGAACTTTTCATCGGTGGTGACGGTGACGGCGTCGTATCCCGAGAAGTCACCGTCGAGCTGTGAGTCGGAGTTGAAACGGCGGTGCGCGGTGATCCAGCGGATCCCGTAGTCGTTCAGATCGTAGTTCAAGTCGAGCGTGACCCCCCAGAACAGAGTCGAGTTCTTGGGTTCGGCGTCGGCGTCGACGACCCGGTCGAAGGGATCGACGGGCGGCAGGGGGCGGCCGGTCGACTCCTCGAGGGAGCCGACGGCGGAGCCGTCGGGAGAGGTGAAGGGCCCGAAGGTGACATCCAGGTTGGGTGGACCGTCGTAGCTCAGAACGTCGAATGCGCAGCACTGGTCCTGGCTCGTTCCGAAATCCGCAGAGACCAGCAGCTCGAGCTCATCGGTGAGATAGGCCAGCGTACGCCAGCGGAAGCCGTTGGTGTCGGCGTCGTTGCGCCCGCCGCCCGAGAGGTTGTCGTCGAAGAAGTCGCGGCGCGTGACATAGCCGGCAATGCGCGTGCCGAGTCGGTCCTCGATCAATGGCACGTTGACCACGCCGCGGATCTCACGCTGGTTGAATCTTCCGTAGACTCCTTCGAGCATCATCGAGCGCTCGCTCAGGTCGGGCTGCTTGGTCGTGATGTTGAACGCCCCGGCGGCGGTGTTCTTTCCGAACAACGTACCCTGCGGGCCACGCAGGACCTCGATGCGCTCGATGTCGAGCAGACCGGCGCCGGCCGCGAGCCCGGTTCGACCTTGATAGACGCCGTCGATGAAGACCCCGACGGAGGCATCGATGCCGGCATTGGACTGGTCGGAGCCGATTCCGCGGATGCGTAGCGCCGTGTTGCGGGTGTCGCTCACCGGCGTGATCGAGACGTTCGGGGCGTATTGCTGGATGCTGGTGAACGAGGTGATTCCGGAGTCCAGCACGAAATCCGAGGTCAATGCCGTCATTGAGATTGGAACATCCTGGATGTTCTGCTCCCTTTTTTGGGCGGTGACGACGATCTCTTCGAGGGCACCTCGTGCGCCGATCGCGGGCTCGGGGTCCCCGATCAGATCCGGGTCGTCCATGATATCGGGCTCGCCGATCAGCTCGGGCTTGAACGCCGGATCCTCGGAATCCGGATCGTCCTGGCCGAGCGCGGCTGGTGCGTGAACGGCTGCGAACGCAAAGACGAGCGCCGTCGCCAGGTAGAGCGCACCCAACCTGATCCGCGACCCGGCGAGTCGCCTATGAATATGTAACATTACCGGTGAATTCCCCATCGAATCCCCCCGAATTCGTCGTTTGCTTTGCCTTGACTTTTGAGCGGGCCGACCGTAGTGACGACTCACTACTATGTCAAGCGACACCGCTAATTCAAATCCTGAATCGCCACGGCCGCGAGCCAAGCGGATGCCGGCGGTCGAGCGCCGCCAGCAGATCCTCGATGCCGCGGTGGTGGTCTTCGCAGCCAACGGGTATCGCGATGTCGGGACTGCGGCGGTAGCGGCCGAGGCCGGGGTGAGCGAGCCGACCCTCTACCGGTATTTCGACAGCAAGCGAGACCTTTATCTCGCGATGCTCGAGCGCAACGCGGATCGCCTG
>JANQHZ010000022.1 GCA_028282445.1 Candidatus Binatia bacterium
CTCGCGGCTTCCCGGTGGACCCATTTCGAGCGTGCGCGAGCGAATGAAGTTGGCGACGCGTTCGATCCCTGCGCTGACGCCGTCGTCGTTGGGAGGTGGCGGTGGCGGAACGGCGTCGCCGAGTGTCTCGATCTCGAGTCGGACGAGCTTGTCGGGATTGCAGGCGGCAGGCTTCTCTTCCTCGAAGTAGTGACGAGTCGTGATGCGCGCCGCATCGTCCGATAGGGCGAGCCAGTTGCGCTCCCGCGGTGGCCCTCCGAAAAATACCTCGAAGCGTCCGTCCGGCGAGACGTCGAACTGGGTGTCGTTGATGACTCCGGCCGTGCTGCTTCCGAAGCCGCCGCCCTGGGCGCCGGCTTCGACGGTCAAAGACACGTACACCGCACCGGCGATATCGCCCGAGACCCGGTAGGCGAGAGCGGGATCGATCGCGGTGTCGAAGTAGATTGCGTCGGCGTTGTCCCCAGTGAACTTCCGGGTCGGCGAGACGATTCGCCGGAAAGATGGGTGAGATGGGTCTTCCTCGAAGTAAGTGAACAGCCCACCTTGCAGCAAGTGCATCAATGCATGGGTTCCCTCGGGGACGGAGGCGTCGTCGATCCCCCACTCGGCGCCGAGATAGCGTTCGTCGATTTCTTCGATCAGTCGCAACAGCGAATGGAGTGATGCGCGGCTCTTGGGTTGATTGGACACGGGAACTTCCTTTCGCGTCGAGTTGAGGAGGGCTACCTGAGCGGACCGTGAGCGCCTTCGAACGATACGGTCGCGCTGTGGACGATCTCGGCGACCGAGCGCCCGATCAGCACAGCGTGTTCGCCGGCGTCGATGTACCAGCCGGGCTCGGTGCGGCCTGCGCCGGCAACGCCGCCGGGCAGCATGTTGGCGACGTCGCCGATCTTCTCGAGCAGCGCCTCGCGCTCGCGGAAGCACGGATCCCAGTAGGCGAAGGCGCGCGCGCCTAGCTCGAGGACGACGGTCCGGCTCTGACCGGGATCGAGGCGGACTTTCTCGAAGGCACGCAGCTCTTTGTGGGGACGCGGCAGCATCGGGGAGCGGGGTGCGACGTAACACTGAACCACCTCGGTGCCGGGGCGGTCTCCGGTGTTGCGAACGTCGACGGCCACTTCGAAGGAGAGCTCCGAGCTTCGCTCAATGCGCGGCGGTCCGATCTCGAAGCTGGAATAGGAGAGCCCGTGGCCGAAGGGAAATCGAACCGGAATCTCGCGCGTATCGTACCAGCGATATCCGACCAGAAGTCTCTCGCCGTAGACGACTTCGCCGTTCTCTCCGGGGAAGTTGCCGAACGATGGGTTGTGCTCGAGTCGTTCGGGGATCGTCGTCGGCAGCCGTCCGGCCGGCTCGGCTTCGCCCAAGACCAGGTCGGCGATCGCGCCGGCCATCTCTTGGCCGCCCAGCCACACCTGCATGATCGCAGCGACGCGATCGGCCCAGTCCATCGTTACCGGTGCTCCCGCGTTGACCAGGACGACGGTGTTGGGGTTGGCCTGCGCGACGCGCTCGATCAACTCGTTCTGATCGCCCGGCAGGTCCATCGTCTTGCGATCGTGCCCTTCGGATTCCCACTCGTGGTTGGTGCCCACCATGACCAGGGCGACTTCCGCTCGCGCTGCGGCGCGTGCGGCTCGTTCGATTGGATCGCCGCTGTGCGGAGGCTGGTAGCCGAGAACCGCACCGCGCAGCAGGAATGCCTCGCGGCTCGAATACTCGAGAACGATGCGGGCGGTCGAGCCGGCTTCCAGATGCACCGTCGCGGTCGCTTCCTCGCTGCCCATACCGAAGAAGTGTTTGCCGGCCGGCGGCGGCTGCGCGACTCCGTCGATGACCACGGCGCCGTCGATCAGGCCGCGCGCGCGGCCCGCTTGGACGAGGGTAAACGTGTGCTCGCCGGTTTCCTCGACCGCGAAATCGGCTTGTGCTCGCAGCGAGAATTGCTCCTCGGGGACTCCTTCGGCAGGTGCTCCGAAGAACATCAGGCTCGCCTCGTCGAAGCGCGCGCATTGCGTCGCTTCGCCGCTCCAGTCGAGGTTCGCGAAGTACTCCACCGCGAAGCCGGGGTGGCCGTCCGGCGTATGTACGTGCGGCCGCGCCAGTGCGGGCGCGCTGCGGTCGATCGAGCAGCCGGCTTCGTGCACGAGCTCGACGCCGGTCGCGAGCCGCTCGCGCAGAGCCTCGATGGGCGCGATACGGTAGTGGGGGCGGAGCTGAGCCGAGCCGCCGCCCATCAGGTTGGCGCGCGACCAACCCGGTCCGACGGCAGCGATCGAGCTCGGCTTGTGCAGCGGCAGCACGCCCGCGTTCGCCAGCAGCACCGCCGACTCGCACGCCGCTTCGCGCGCCAGCTCGCGATGTTGCGGGAGGTCGATCGATCGCTCGACGCTCTCGGCCGGGTCCTCCCAGGCACGGACGCGATCGACGACGTGGAGAATACGACCGGCCTGGCGGTCGAGTATCTCGCTATCGACCTGTCCGGCGTCGACCGCCTCGGCGAGCGGCGGGCCGAAGAATCGCGCCGGGCCGGGCATCTGCAGATCGAGACCGGCGCGCGCCGAGTCGACGGTGTCGCCGGCCGAGAACCAATCGGTCATGACGATGCCCTCGAAGCCCCAATCGTCACGCAGGACGTCTCCCAGGAGCCAGTCGTGCTCGGAGCAGTACGTCCCGTTCAGACGGTTGTAGCCGGTCATGACCGCCAGCACGTCGCCTTCCCGCACCGCCATTTCGAACGGCACCAGATAGATCTCGCGCAAGGTCCGCTCGTCGACCACCGAGCTCATGGTATAGCGTTCGTGTTCGGCGTCGTTGGCGACCAGGTGCTTTGCGGTCGCGGCGACGCCGCGCGACTGCACGCCCCGGACGAAGGCGGCGGCGATGCGGCCGGCGAGCAAGGGGTCTTCCGAGTAGCACTCGAAGTTGCGGCCGCCGAGCGGCGAGCGATGCAGATTGATCGTCGGCGCCAGGAGAACTCGGCAACCTTTGGTGCGCGTCTCCTCGCCGATCATTGCCCCGACGCGGGCGATCAGCTCAGCGTCCCAGGTCGCCCCGAGCGCCGAGCCGCAGGGAATGCATGCCGCGGTGGCCGCTCCCGCGCCCAGCAGCGCCGCGCCTCGCGCGCCGTTGGGCCCGTCGGTCATCTTGAGGCTGGGGATACCGACACGCTCGATCGCTACCGTCGACCACATGTCGGCGCCGGCGGTCAGCGCGGCCTTTTCGGCTGCGCTGAGTTTGGAGAGGATTTCGTCGACTTGCCGAGCCATGTTGGCGGCGCACCATAGGAGCGAAGGCCGAGGACTTCAACGCCTGGTGGGTCGTCTGGACCGCGGCGGTGACCTCGATTCCGACATCGCCCAGTGCTCGATCGCCCGAGCTGCCGGTCGCGCCCGCGCTCGCCCCTTGGTGGCCCGTTTGGCTTCCTTCGAAACCAGACCCGCCGCCTCGCCGATTGACAGTAAACGCTTCTAAACCGGCCACATTTTGCCTTTCTCGGGTGGCCTGGTTGGGGGGCGCGGTTGGCTCTGGACGCTGGGCGGGTTGGACGCAATCTTGCATAGATGACTGCATGAGTGAATCATTCGCGCACTCCTGGAGGTCCCTCATGACGCATTCCAAAGCCCAAAACGCCGGATTCACGTTGATCGAGTTGCTCGTTGTCGTGGCGATCATCGGGATCCTGGCGGCGGTGGCGATTCCGCAATACGCCCAGTACCGCCAGCGCAGCTTCGATGCTCAAGCGCTCTCGGACTTGCGCAATGCGGCCAACGCCGAAGAGGCCTACTACTCCACACGGTTCTTCTACATTCCTTGTTCGGATGAAGAATGCGAGACCAACCTGCCGGCTTTCACCAAGTCGGACAGCGTCACCATCACGATCGCCGTCGTGACCGGGGACAACCCGAGCTTCACCGGAGAGGCGTCCTCTGTGAGCGGCTCCACGACCTACATTTACGACAGCGAAGCCGGCGGCATACAGTTCTGATACGCCCCTGACGCAGTAGGGCACGGTATCCTCGCGTAGCCTTGGTGCAGGCGATTCGTCGGCGCCGCAGTTGGGCTGGCTGACCTCCGTTGATTCCGCAAACGCGGATGGTTGGACGGTGCTCGGCGATCGGCCGTGGGTGGGTTCCGTCGCGGCGGCGCCGGAGCGGAGCGGGCCCTGTCGTGCGCTGCCGAGAGCTCTTCGCCGCATGCGTGGTGGTGTGCGTTCTGACCGGTCACCGACGGGCTCCTCGCGGCTCGAGCCCGGCGCAGTTTTTCGTCACCTAACTGCTTGAAAAGACTCGGTCTTTTGTCCAACTTGTCGGTTCTGGGATTATCTCATTGAAAAAGAACAATCCTGTATGCGATGAGTGGAGAAACAATCAGAATGCCGGCGCTTTGCATTGCATACATC
>JANQHZ010000095.1 GCA_028282445.1 Candidatus Binatia bacterium
TCCGCGAGCTGACCGAGGGAATCGGCGACAG
The DNA here is from genome assembly GCA_028282445.1 of Candidatus Binatia bacterium. Lineage (GTDB taxonomy): Bacteria > Desulfobacterota > Binatia > HRBIN30 > CADEER01 > CADEER01. The sequence goes on from JANQHZ010000095.1 coordinate 32, forward strand.
CGGGATTCGTGCCGGGATCATCAAGGTTGCCACCGGGCACGGTGCCATTACGGAGTATGAAAGAACGGTCCTCGAGGCCGCGGGCAAAGCGGCGGTGGCGACCGGAGCCCCGATCACGACGCATACGGACGACGGCAAGCTCGGCGACGAGCAGCAGGCGATCTTGACGTCGCTCGGTGTGCCGGCCAACCGCATCATCATCGGCCACTCTTGCGGTACCGATGATCACGACTACCACATGAAGATCGTTCGCGGCGGCTCCTATCTCGGGTTCGACCGCTTCGGGCTCGACATGATCCAGCCCGACGACCTGCGAGTCGCCTCCCTTGCCAAGATCGTACAAGCCGGGGCGTGTGCTCACGTCGTCGTTTCGCACGACACGGTGTGGTGTTGGCGCGGCCAGCCGATCCCGGACCCGAGTGCGATGGCGGTGGTCGCCCCCAATTGGCACCCGCTTCACTTCACCAGGAATATCGTATCGCGCCTCGCGGACGCTGGCGTAACCGCCGATCAGATCGACATGATGATGATCGAAAACCCCCGCCGCTTCTTCGCCGGTGATGCTCTACCGTGAAGGGTCGGTAACCGCGGATAAACGCAGATCGAAACGCGTTAGAGCTCGCGTAGACCGTGAACGGGTGACCGCGGGCAACGCATCCTCTTTGGCCGAGGCTTCGGGGGACAGGGCGCGTCACCGGGCAGGTGGTCGCGGCGCTCGTGTATAGGTTGCGAGCTCGTGGGCAAACGCATCAATCCCCCGCTTCAACCGATCTACCGAGTGCAAACCGCCGCGCGCGCCGGCGATGTCTACCGGCGGCGGGCGGCGTGGCGTCCGGCGCGTCGGCCGAAGAAGGTTCCGTCACCGATCGACACGCCGCTGGCGTAACCGGGGGCGGCGATGCCGCTGGTGGTGCGTCCGGCCGCGTACAGCCCGGCGATCGCGTCGCCGTCGGGTGTCAGTACCTCGCCATCAGGCGAAGTTCGGAGCCCTCCGAGGGTGAAAACCGCGTACAGCGAGTTGGCGGTCGTGCAGTCGAGCGCGCCGTAGGGGGGATGCGATAGCGGCACGACGTAGTCCGGGCCCTTGTGGAACATTGGGTCCTCGCCCTTTTCCGCGTGCCGGTTGTACAGCGACAGCGTCGACTGCAGGCTGCCTTGCGGGAGGCCGAGCTCCGCTTCGAGCTCCTCGACCGTCTCGCCGACGCCGGCGATGTCGCGCTCGACTTCGGGGCGTTCGAAGGTTTCGGCGTCGAGCACCAGGAAGGCCCGGCCGTCCTGGCGGTAGACGGCGTGCTCGCCGATCCGGCCGAAGTAGGCATCCTCGTTGATGAAGCGCGCGCCTTGGCCGTTGACCAGAATTCCGCGCTGTAGGCTCTTGGGCGGAACGATCGGCAGCGAGATCGATCCGTGGTTCATGTGGATCGTCTCGCCGCCCGCCGCCATGCCCAGCCGGATACCGCTGCCGTCGTCGAAGGTCGTACCGACTCGGTACTTGCACTGCATCAGCTCGGGCGCGTGGCGTTCCACCATGCGCTTGTTGTTGACGAAGCCGCCGGCGCAGAGCACGACGCCGCCGCGCGCGCGGATCGCGTGCTCGGCGCCGTCGATGCGGGCGACCACGCCGACCACGCCGTCGTTGCGGTCGACCACGAGCTGTCGACAATGTGCGTCGGTGACGACCTCGGCAGGACTCTCGTCGACCGCTGCCAGCAGGGTCTGCATCAACAGGCCGCCCGCCTGGCCCGGGACCTGCGGGACGTGGCCGCGCGGGGCGGGGCGCGCGATTTGGTTGAACGGGTAGGCGTTCTCGCTCCCCGAGTACACCAGGCCGTCGTCGGTCGGCGGCTCGCCGCTGTAGTGGGGGTAGAAGACCGCCTTGAACGGAACCCCGTGGCGAACGAACCACTCGTAGTGCGCGACGCTGTCCTCGCTGAAGCGACGAATCTTCTCCTCGTCGGGCGCCGGTCCGCTCGCCGCCATGAGGTACTTGAACATCTCCTCCGGCGAGTCTTCGAAACCGCACTCCCGTTGTACGGCCGTGCCGCCGCCGAGATAGATGACACCACCCGAGTTGGCCGAGGTCCCGCCGCCACCGCTGGCGCGCTCGAGCGCCACCACCTCGGCTTCATGACCTGCCGCTTCGAGGGTCGCGGCTGCGCCGGCGCAGCCGAGGCCGACCACGACGACGTCGGCCTCGCGGCTCCAAGAGCCGATGTCGTCGGCGTCTATGGTCGGGTGGGGCTCGGACACACCCGTTTCCCTACGGCGCGCTTGCCCTGAATACAACGAGTGTCGACGGAAAGCGGTCCGGCTTTCGTCAACCGGTTCCGTCTTGGGGCAGGGTCAGTGTGACCGTCGTTCCTTGTCCAACCGTGCTTTCGAGGCCGAGGCTTACGCCGATTCTGTCGGCCAACTGTTTGGCGATATAGAGCCCGAGCCCGCTTGGTCGACCGTCTTCGTCGGCCGGTCGTGATTCGGAGAGCTCGTCGAACACCGTGGCCAGCCGCTCCTCGGAGATGCCCGGACCGGTGTCGCGGATCGCGACGGCGATCTTGTCTCCATCGCGCTTGGCGGCGACCGTGATATCTCCGGCGACGGTGAACTTCTGAGCGTTGGAGAGGACGTTCTCCAGGATCATCCGCAGCTTCATCGCGTCGGTACGGATCTTCGGCAGGTCGGGGTCGATGTTGCTGTCGATACCGACTTCCGGGCGCTGGCAGGAGAAGCGCTCGGTCACCAGGTCGTCCACCAGCTGGCCGACGTCTACTTCTTCGACTTGAACCGGCGTGTCGGAGCGCAGTCCGGTGCTGAGCTCGAACGCCGGCCGGAGGATCTCGAGTCCCTCGCAGGTGGCCGAGTAGAGTCGCTCGACCATGGCCCGGTTCGCCCCGTCGAGCGACGCGCCCTGGCGCGCCTCGTCGCGCAGGATCTCGCCGTAGCCGATGATGACCGAGAAGGTGTTGCGCAACTCGTGCGAGATGTTGGCGGTGAGGTAGTGGTTGACCTGCGCGCTGCGCGCCAGCTGACGGCGTACCCGATCGATCTCCAGCGCGAGAGATGCGCTGGGAGTAGCTGCGTCGAGAACCGCGCGGGTATTGAGGTCGAAGGGAGTGTTGGCGGCGCGCCGGCCGACCAGCTGGATGCCGCCGATCTCGTCTCCGCGGCTGAGTGGAAGGTGCAGGACGCGTTGGAACCCGAGCCGCCGGTAGATGTCGCCGATCGGAAGCGTGCAGGCGGCGACATCGATCTCGGCGGCAACTCCGCCGACCAGTGTCGGAAGCGAGTTGAGAGTCCAGGAGCGCGTATGCGTCGCGTCGAGCACGACGCCGACGAGCCCCGGATTGAGCTCGTCGCCGCCGAGAGTGTGGCAGGTCTCGGTTTCGGGATCGAAGCCGACGGTGTAGCTGAAGTCCGCGCCGACAGCGGTGCGGATCGCTTTACACAGACGCAGCACGATCGCGGGATCGGCGAGCGACTGTGCGACCGCCTTGCCGATCTGATCGACCGCGCGTAGAACATCCACCCGTTCGACCTTTGGCCGATCTTCCGCAGTCGCGGTGAACGGCGGTGCAGGGGAGGCCGCTGGTTCTGTGGCCCCGTCGTTGGCGACATCCTGCTTCTCGCGCAGCGCTCGCGTAATGGCGCGCTGGTACTCTTCCCAGCGTTTATCTTTGATCCCGCCGGGTGGTTTCATAGGAGAAGGCGTCGCAGACGGCATGCACTTTGGCTCAGCAGAGTTGGAAATATCGTCGCCGAGCGTAGCACGTGCGCCGTGCCGGATCGCGCCCAAATATACGAACTCACGTCGAAAAGAAGCATTCGAGCTGACGAGACCGACGCCACCGCGCGCCGCGCCTTGCGACCCCGCACAGCGAGTGACCCGAGCCAGCCTTCATGACCGAATTGCGCCAACTCTGAAGAGAAAAATCTTCGCCATCGCTCCCTCCCCTAGAAAGCCAATTTCCCAAAACGGGGACACGGAGAATCCCGAATTGTTGAAGATGGATGAGGCGATTGCCGTTCCCCTCCGTGTCTCCGTGTCTCTGTGGTGAAAACTCTGTGGTAAAAACTCAGAGCAGCGCGTCCACATTCGCATCGATCGTCGCGTCGGACGGGATGCTGGGATCGAGCTCGCGGAACGACGCCGGAACGGTCAGCTGGAGCCCGAGCAGGCGCCGAAAGATGTAAACACCGTCGGTCGAGGCTGTGGCCGTCCCGTCGCCGTCGACGTCGAGGCTCATTCCCAGGTTGGCGATGGCGGCCGCAAGTTCCTGGTCCGGCGCGATCGATGGGTCGAGCGCGCGGAACGTCGCCGGTACGATCAGCTGTAGATCGAGGAGGGCGCGGAACACGTACGTGCCGTCGGTCGATGCATTGATGACGCCGTCGCCGTCGACATCGAGGGTGCCGCCGCCGAGCACGGTGGGCGATGCGCTGGCGGTCGCGGATGCGGTGGCGGTAGCCGTCGGAGTGGCGGTCGGAACCGCGGTCGGGGTCGGGCTGCCTTCGGGCACCAGCTTGAAGACGCTCGAGCCGACCGCGACATAGATCTCGCCGTCGATATCCTCGCCGAAGGTGGTGAGGCCAAAGTTGGTGTCGGCGATGACCGGAGCGTCGAGCGTACCGACGTCGAGTGCGACGATGTTGCCCGAGCAGTAGTCGCCGAAGACGTATCGCCCGGCGATCTCGCTGATCGCGGAGCCGCGGTAGACGAAGCCGCCGGTGACCGAGCAGCCGCCGCTGTATTGGTAGAGCGGGTAGGTCAGTCCGCCGCACGACGGGATCGGCGTCGGGCAGGCGCCGAGTCCGCAAGTCCCGGGATCGCACTGATCGCCCTCGGCGATTGGCCAGCCGTAGTTCTCGCCGCCAATGCTGGCCGCCGCCTGGCGATTGATCTCCTCGCGTCGGGTGCCACCGCTCTGGCCTACGTCGCCGATGAACATGTCGCCCGAGACGCTATCGAAGGAAAAGCGCCAGGGGTTGCGCAGCCCGTAAGCCCAGATCTCGTCGGCGACGGTGCCGTCGAGGGTGAACGGGTTCCCCATCGGGATCGCGTAGTTGCGCGACGCGTCCATCGGGAAGTCGTCGCTGTCGACGTCGATGCGCAGCATCGTGCCGAGCAGTGACCCGGTCTTCTGAGCGTTACAGCCGCTGCCGGCCGAATCGCATCCGCCGCCGCCGTCGCCGACGGCAATATACAAGTAGTCGTCGGGACCGAAGCGCAGTTGCCCGCCGTTGTGATTCGCCGCCGGCTGATCGATGTCGAGCACCGGCGTCGCGCTGCCGGCGTCGGCGACGTTCGGATTGGCCGACACGCTGTAGCGGGCGACCACCGTGTCGCCGCCGTTGTCGATGTAGTTTACGTAGAAGAACCCGTTGCTCTCGTAATCCGGGTGAAACGCGAGCCCGAGCAAGCCTCGCTCGTCGCCGGTCGCAAGCGAAATGCCGAAGACGATCGTACGCAGATCGAGAAACGGCGTGGCCAGCACGAGGCCGTTCTCATAGATCTCGATCACCCCGATCTTGCGAACCAAGAACAACCGCTGGTCGCCGGCGACGCCGCTGTTGGCAATATCGACTACCTGATCGTCGAGTGTCGCAACCGAATGCAGGTCGACCGTGGGCTCCGAAGTGCCGGCGGCTGACAGGGCCGGGGAGCCAATCACGACCACGGCGGCGGAAACGATCGCTAGTAGAGACGTCGCCAACATGCGGGCTGTGTCATTGTACTGTGCTAGACGAAGCATCTTTCCGAACCTCCCAACCCGGCACCCCGTTCATCCAAACCTAAAGCTCCGACACCGGTTCTGCCAGGGGGTGGTTTGAGAAGGCTAAGGCTTAGGCGAGGCGCAGGCTGAGGGCGGTGGTCGCGCAGAGCGCGACAGGTATTGCCGTGCCCCCGATGCATCCCTACATCCCTCAGCCTGCGCCTCGCCTCAGCCTCTGCCCCCAGAAGAATTTCGCCGCGTGCCAGTCCCGCAGGAGCGATACTTGACAACTATCTAAATGCGGTGGAGCATTTTCTGCGTGAGACCTTTCGACCACGAACGCATGGAAGTCTACCGGCAGGCCCTAGTGTTCATACGCGTTTCAGACGAACTCCGTCGCAACCTACCTAGCCGACGCACAGCGCTCGCCGACCAACTCGACCGCGCCTCCGTTTCAATAGCGCTCAACATCCCCGAAGGAGCAGGGGAGTTCTCCCGCAAAGAGAAAGCGCGCTTCTACAGGATCGCCCGCCGGTCAGCCACCGAATGCGCGGCAATCCTCGACATTGCACAGAAGCTGAAACTAGCGGATCCCAAGCTAGTGGAGGACGGAAAGACACTGCTCCAGCAGATCGTGGCCATGCTGGTAGGCCTCAGCAAATGGTCCGAAGGCAACACCCCCACTCAAAACGAACGTCGCGCCAAGCGCGACCACCACCCTTAGCCTCGCCTAAGCCCAAGCCTCAGCCCTTGCAGTCTACTCCGCCGCCCACGCAGCTCAACGCGGACTCAAAACAATCACCGGAATCTTCCGCTCGGTACGCGACTGGTAATCCGTGTACGTGCCCTGATTGACCTCATCCGCGACCG
>JANQHZ010000113.1 GCA_028282445.1 Candidatus Binatia bacterium
TCGGAGTGATCGACGTCGGTTTCGAAGGTTATCGGGACTTGCTCGGAAGCGAGCTTCCGGAGAACGTCACCGCACGGAGCTTCGTCGACGACGGTGACACTTCCGACCTCGGCGGCGAAAGAGTGCACGGCACGGCGGTCGGCGAGATCCTTCATGATGTCGCTCCCGCGGCGAGGCTGGCGTTCGCGCGGGTCGACACACCCGCCGATTTTTCCGAGGCGACCGAGTGGCTGGTCGAAGAACAAGGCGTCGACATCATTTCGACGTCGATCAGCTATATCAACGCAACACCGGGCGACGGTACCGGATTTTTCGCCGACGTGATCAGCTGGGCAGTCGACCGCGGCGTATTCTGGGCCACGTCCGCGGGCAACTGGCGGGAATCGCACTGGAGCGGGAGTTTTCGCGACTTCAGCGATGACGACATCCACCACTATGGGGACGGCTCCGATCTGAATTGGGGCGGCCCGGGGGACGGGCAGGCATATTTCCTCGAGTCGGATCTGACTTTCAGAGTCTTCTTGCGGTGGGACGACTGGAGCGAGGTCGACCAGGACTTCGACCTGTACCTCTACCGCTGGGACGGTGACGAGTGGAAGAGACAATCCGCCAACGGTGGACGAGACCGCCAGCGCGGTAGAACCGGCGAGTATCCAGTCGAGATGGCCTGGCTCGAAACCCGCGGTGACCCGACCGCCTATGGGTACGAGATCCGGCGGAACCGTAGTGATCGAAGGTCCCATCTCGAAGTTTTCGCTGTCATCGAGACCTCCCCCATCGAAGGAGCGCCACTGCCTTTGCACCACCGAACCGCGGAGAGCAGCTTGCCGGATATGGCAGACTCACCGGCGGCCGTTACGGTCGCGGCGGTCGAAGCAACGCGACCCTTCACTCAGCAACCCTTTAGCTCCGAGGGCCCGACCAACGGCCCCGGCGGGACAGCATCCGGAGGCCTCAGGAAGCCCGACATCTCTGCTTATGACGGTGTCTCGACCGCGTCATACGGTGAGCGTGCGTTCTTCGGTACCTCCGCATCCGCACCCCACATCAGTGGCGCCGCGGCTCTAATCAAAGGAGCCATGCCAGGGTGGTCACCCGAGCAAATCCGCCAATTCCTCACCGATCGGGCTGAAGATCTCGGCCCACGCGGTCGCGACAACCGCTTCGGCGAGGGCCGACTATCGCTAGGGGCGCCGTTGGTGCCAAGCCCAACCGCCACCTTTACCAGGATCCCCACGCCCACCATCACCCGCACACCGACGATCACCAAGACTCCCACCATCACGCCGACGCCTTCCAACACACCCACACCAGGCCCCTGCTACGGAGACTGTGACGGCAACGGGATCGTTTCGGTCAACGAGATCATCATTGGAGTCCGACTCAACCTCGGGCTCGACGATCTCGCACGCTGCGCGGTGCACGACGTCGACGGAAATCGAAGGGTCCGTGTCGACGAATTGATCCGCGCCGTCCGTGCAGCACTCTTCCGCTGCGTCGGTGCGGCCTAGTCGGTCGACGATAAGGCACGCCACGCTAAGAATCGGCGACAGCGCCGCTCCTGCTTGATCGAGTGAAGTTTGCCCCCCGAGTGAGGCCGGATCAATTCCCGTTCCGCCGACGTCTCGGAGCTCCGAAATGATCGTCACCGACCGATTCGTATACGTGCATATGCCCAAGACCGGCGGGACCTTCGTAGTCGAGATGTTGAGGAATCTGCATCGCTCTACGGGTCGCCGTGGTCGCTTCGAATGGCTCAAGAAGCACGGCAGATGTCGCGAGATTCCGGAACCGTTCGGCGACTTGCCGATCGTCGGCTGCATTCGCAACCCCTACGACCGCTATGTTTCGCAGTTCCACTATCAATGGTGGCGACGCTTGCCCGGGCAATTCCCTGGATTGCAGGATCATCCGAGCTATCCGGACCTGAGCTTTGAGGAGTTCGTCCGCCTCGCCAACGAGCGTTGGAACGAGAAATTCTTCCCCGAACGCGCGACACACCCGTCGATCGGATGGCAAACGGCCGCCCTCATCGATTTCTTTGCGTTGGACCCGGTAGCCCTGGCGTGCTCGAAGCGCGTTCCGGATCTGTCCCAGCTTCGCGAAGGGCTGGTCGAGGCGACCTTCCTCAAGACCGAATCGCTAAATCGGGATCTCTTCGAGTTCGTAACCACCCATGGCTACAGCACCCTGGAAGCGGCGTTCCTCATGGTTGCACCCAAGGTGAAGCCCCCGGCTGGAGATCGCTCCCCCGAGGACAACTGGCGCGGGCATTACTCCCCAGAGCTCAAGCGCTACGTTCGAGAGCGCGAGCGACTCATCTTCGAATTGGTGCCGGAGTTCGACGTCTGAACGCGTCGGAGGACCTTGCACTGGTTCACTGCGCCTTCATCATCGAGAACGAAAGCACCTCCAGGGCTCGGTCGATTGCTCAAGTTTATCGAACAACCTCCCGCTTTCAGCCGCGGTGACCACGTGGCTACCCGTCACCCACACATTGCTCGGCAGGCAGCAAGGCGGCGGTATCACATCAAGGGGATCGCGGGGGAACCGGAGGAGTTGGGTCCTCTGGCTGCAGCCTAGCTCCCTCACGGGGGCGATCGTTGGTCCTCGCCAAGGGTACGAGTCTCCGCACTCTGGTTACAACGCCTCGGCGGAAATCGACGCGGTCACGTCGGTGAGATCGTCGTCGAAAATACTCGGATCGGGAACCGGCCCGTCGGCATAAACCACGACGTCGGTGCCGTCGTGACCGCGGATCACGATGTTGTCGAGGAGGATCTCGTAGTGGCCGGGAGACAGATCGGTGAATGCAAGCTTCAGCTGCCCCTTGATGTCGGTCCCGTAAATGCTCAGTCCGATTGTTCGACGTGCCCAGCTGCCGACTGCTGCCGTGAAGGTCTCACCCGAAGCGACGTCGTGGCCGTCTTGATCGCGCACATCGTCGCGATCGTCCCATAGGTCCGCGTTGGTATTGCCGAGATCGACTACGATTCCATTGGTTCGACTTCCCGGCTCGATCTTCATGTCGAACTCGAGCTTGTCGCCGGGGTGGACCTGGTGGCTCAACGTTCCGTCGATTCGGATCGTCAGGATATCCCCGCTTGCGGCGGGCCCCATGTCGGCGATGACCCTGATGACGTCCCCCGAAGGTGCGGGCGCGCTCGAAGGCGGCGGAACGTGCGAAGGCACGCAGCCGACGTAGGCGTTCCATGCATCGAGTGCTGTCTCGAGTGTGTTTGCCGTCGACGGCATCGTCGCGGCGAGATCGGTCGTCTCGTAGGGATCGGTCAACAGGTCGTAGAGCTCGATGTCTCCGTCAACCCGACGGAGGAGCTTCCACTCGGGGGTGCGATAGGCATCCACGCCGAACCGGACCCATCCGGCTTCGGTCCGCGCGCCAACGACAGCCGCGTTGACGATCTCCGCGGTCCGGTCGGCGCCGTCGAGAGGCGGCCCGGCGGGGGCATCGACACCGGTCATGGAGAGGAGCGTAGGATAGAGGTCGGCAGCCGCCAGCATCGATCGTACGGTGCCGTTGGACACTCCGGGGATGCGCATCGCCGCCGGAACACGTACGCCGCCGTCGTAGGTGCTCCCTTTGTTCCCAGCGAGGGGAAGGTTGTTGCCGGGTTGGCCGCCGCCATTGTCGCTCGCGAAAACGACGATCGTGTTGCCCGCAACTCCCTGCGCTTCGAGCTCGTCGAGGATACGGCCAATAGCGTCGTCGAGCGAAATCACCATCGCAGCGTAGGTCGTTCGCGACGGATCAAAACCAGGCGGCACGCGGGCGATGTCCTCGGTTTTTGCCTGCTGCGGATTGTGCGGTGCGGTGAACGGAACGTACAGAAAGAAAGGATCGCCGGCGTGCCCGGCAATCCAAGTTACGGCATCGTCCGCAATGATGTCGGTGGTGTAGCCGGGCACCGTGACGTAGGTGCCGTTCTGCTGCCACTCCGTGCCGTCGTCGTCCGCACGCGTAAAGTAGTCGGTGGCTGCATCGAGGATTCCGTGGAAATCGTCGAAACCCTGCACCAACGGACCATGGGCGTCGCCGCCAAGATGCCACTTGCCCATCAAAGCGGTCGCATAGCCGGCGTTGCCGAACGCTTCGCCAAGGGTAATTTCGCTGAGTGGCATGTGCTGACCGGCGCGCTCGTTGATCGTAACCGGCGCCACACCGACTCGAATGGCGCTACGACCGGTGAGGAGCTCCGCACGCGTCGGCGAGCAAACCGGCTGGGCGAGGAACTGCTCCAACTTCATCCCTTCGGCAGCGATCTGGTCGATGTGTGGTGTCGGGATCGTCGTGAACGGATCGCCGGTCGAGTGGTAACCGACATCGCCCCAGCCGAGGTCGTCGGCCAGTAGGATGACCACGTTGGCGCCGGTGAGGTCGGGGCCTTCGCAGCTCGCGTTGACCTCTCCGTCATCGGTGCGGTCGCACGGTACCTGCAGAAAGTCGAAGGCATCGATAGCGCGATAAAAGCGTGCGCGAACGAGCGCGCCGGTGCAGCTGGCTAGCTCCCCCAAGTCGGCTGCGGCGGCACAGGCTCCGGGGAACATGCTCGCGATCGGCGTTGTGGTCTCGTCGCAGCGCTGCGAGATCTTATCCGCGAGCTTCTGCTGAGCGTTGGTTAGCCTCGCGCGCGTATCGGCATCCAGTCGCGCCAGCACCTCGTCGCGCAGCTCAAGTGCCGAGGTAACCGGCCCGGCTCCGGTCAAACGGTTCCGTCCGCGTAACGCGTCCTTGAGTGCCCGCCGCGCTTCCCGCCACCACATGTGAAGCAGATCCCCTCCGCGACGCGTGAGCTCCTGTTGACATCTGGCACCCGTAGAATCGGTGTCTTCGGACCGAATGGCCGCGTCGAGATCCGTACCGAAGACGTCGGCCATCCAAGCTCGGCCATGGAGGATCCCGGCGTCGGTAATGGCGTCGCCGCCGGCGTAGGCAAACCCGGGCCGCTGCTCCGATCGCGCCAGACAGGAGCGGGCGTCCTTGTTGATGACGGTGTTCGTCGTAGCAGCGACGCGACCACGCACATCGTTGGAGAGACAGGCGGACGCGGTCTGCTCCTGGGGTGGAGTCCCCAGGCGGTCAATACGTCCGTCGGCAGCATAGCGAACACAGTCCCGATTGACCTTCGCTTGTTGCCGCATCAGGTTTGCACCGACCCGATTCAACGCGTTCACGCAGCCGACCTGCGGACCTTCCTGCACCGCTGCAGAAGCCGGCCCGGTAAAGAAGGCCCCGGCCAGGAGACCGGAAAGCAAGAGTGTGCGGATTGCGGCTGTGGGTCCTGCCAGAGATCTGCTCGTCATGGATAGAGTACTCCGGTCCGAAGTGAATTCGACTGCTCGACCGAAGGATCGCAATCAGAAGAGCCGCGGCCGAAAGTGATCTAAGCCTCTCATCAATCGAACGGTGAAGCCAAGTGCTTTGTTCGCTATTGGTCTCATCGATCGAGGGACCCGGGTGCTGCGGCAGGTCCCGCGGGGCCCGGAGAACCCGACCTGTCGGCGCGCACTACCCAATAATTCTCACCGCCTCACGTAGACGTTCAGTGGATGCTGCACTCGACCTCGAGCCGGTTGGTCGATTCGCAGCAGCTCCAGCTGCTCCACTTCGAGTCACAGTCGTCCGCGTATTTCGGCCGGCGAAAGCAGAGCTTGTCGGTGCCGGCGGTTTCCCAGCCCCTCCTGACCCCTTTGTGGGTGCGGATGTCCTCTCGCGATACGACCCCGGACGCATCCATCACCTCGAGTTTACAGATGTAGTCGAGCTGGTCGGAGATGATCCGTACCGGCCCGGCAGTTGCGGCACCGGCGGTCAGCAAACAGATCACCACTACAGTGGAAATCTTGTCGGCGACATTCATGCTCCCCACGATAGCGCGATGCCACCGACAGGGCGAACCAAGTTCATCCGACGACGCTACGAGCATGGGCACATTCAGTGCAGCGAATCACTCTCAACCGGTGCAGAAGATCAAGCGATTTCCAAACGGATCGGTTACCGCCATATCCCGAGTTCCCCAGGGCATTTCTTCGATCCCCGGCCGCGCGTACTTGTATTTCTTCGCGGTGACCTCGGCATGCAGGTCGTCGAGTCCTTCCACGTCGATCCGAATCGACCCACCCGGAGAGGCATCGCCGTGGTGCTCGGATAAATGAAGTACACAGGCGTCGCGCGACACCTGCATGTAGATCGGCGTCCCCTCCTCGAAGCGATGCTCCCAGTCGACGGAAAATCCAAGAAAGTCGAGGTAGAACTCGCGCGCCTTGGCCTCATCGAAAATGCGCAAGATCGGCACCGGTGACTTCACTTCGCTCATCTCTCGAGTCCTCGCTACTGGCCACGCCCGCCAAGTCCAGCCGACCTGAAGTTGGCTAGGAGCATAAGATGGTGACACTGCACTTGAGCAACGGTATTCGAATCTCCCTTCTCCGACCGTAGGGCTATCTGTTCGAGGTAGTCAACTCGGAAGCACTCTCGTCAGGAAGGTAACGATGTTCGCGGGTCCCGTGGCCCGAGCGCTCAAACGCACGGCGAAGCGACCACCTCGCCTGAGGCCGCTCGATTCCGGGCCGCCTCCGTCCTTGACGTCGGCAGAGGAAGGCTCAGAAGCCCGTCGTCGTTGACTCAATTCTGGGCGCGCACTAACTGTTTTTCATGTCCTTCGCAGTCGCAATCCGTCACACCCGGCGTGACGACACGGCGCAAGGGACTCAATCGAAGTGGGGTCGGGTCGCAACGCGCCGCGTGTGGTGCTGGGCCACATTGGCCCTAATGGCAAGCGCCACCGTACCGGGTGACCTGGCAGCCGTGGTTCAAGTCAGATCCACCTATACCTACAATGCCGACGGCGCTCTCACCGCCGTCACTAGAGAGACCTCGGACGGGTCAGAAACGACCTACCTCACCTGGGACAATTTCGTCCCGAACGTGAACGATCCGAGCACCGGTACTCTGCAACTCGGTAACGGGACGCTGGTCGGAAGGGGGCCGTCCCCGGGCGCGGCTGCAACAACCGAGCGGTTTGAGTTTGATCCGCGCGATCGGTTGATCCGCTACAGCGAGGGCGCGCGGACTCAATCCTACCAATACCGAGCCAGCGGAATGTTGGCTGAAGCTTCCTCGGGCGGCGACTCGGTGCAGCTGTACTTCGACAAGGCTGAAAACGCCACATTGCGCAACGCACACTACCCTAGCAACAATCGCTGGTCCGGCTTCCTCGAGCGGGTGCGCTATCTCGACGACGGCACCGAGCAGGTACTGCTCGCCCCGCGCAAGGACACGGCTTCCATGTACACGCCCGGGGAAGAACAGCTTCAGTCGTATCAGTACGATTCGTTCGGCGCACAGGAAACGGATACGCTTCCGGGAGAGTACGATCCCGAAGAAAACCCGTTTCAGTATAGCGGAGAGTACCGCGATCCCTTTTGGGGCGGGTACTACCTGCGCGCGCGCTGGTACCACCCCGACATCGCGTCCTTTATTTCTCGCGATCCGGTAGAACACTTGAATCGCTACAACTACGGCGGCGGCAATCCTGTCAACGTCCACGACCCCGCGGGAACCGACTTCTTCCACGGCCTCGGCAACGCGATCCGAGATCTGAACGATGCCCTCAACCGCGGAGTCGGGGGACACTTCGCACGCTTCTTCCTGGCGCCCTTGATGGGGCCGCTCCAGATCGCGGCGAACCCGGAAGGGTTCTGGGACGCGATCAAGCACAACAAGTCTCAAATCGATGTCTTTCTCGCCATCGGAATCGCCAGCGAGCTCATCGGTGGGTACCTGGATTCGGTCGCCGTCAACCAGGCGCTTGCCATCAGCATGCAGCAGCGCTTTTTGGCGCGGGCCGCCTCGGACATGGTCGTCGGCTTCGGGCAGTCGATCGCCGCCGGCGCGTCTCGCGGATTCAACCACTTCAACTATCAATCGTTCATCGCCGGTGCCGAGATGACGATTGGTACCGTCGGCGTGTGGCGCGGCGTCGCCAGTCTCAATATTCGATCCGGCTATCGGCTGACCGGCACACGGGCGGGATCGATGCTGCGCCAACTCGATCACGAGGGTGAAGGAACCGCACTGGTGTTTCGGGTAAAGACCAAGATCGGGGCGAAGATTCGTCCCCGCATCTCGCCTTTCCAGGAGTGGCGCGGGCTTGGCGCCTACCACGAACGCCTGATCGCAGTCACCAAGTCCGACTTCTACTCGACGGACTTCGTCGAGGAGGGTGTCGCTCGCCAGTACCGAAGTTTCGCCTCCTACCAACGCAGTGGGCCAGCGGACTTGTTGGCAAAAGAACAAGGCAAACTGGAGTTCGTCGGCAAGGTGGAGAACTTCAACGTCGAACGAAACAAGTTCCTCAGCAACCCCCGTATGGTTCGGTTCCGCGACGCCGACGAGCTGAACGGAGTCGGGCCTTCCGGCAACAATCGCTACCGATTCATTCGCAACAACTGCCACGACCACGCCTGGGCAGTACTCGAGAGCCTCGGCCTCCGGCGCAGCCTCAAGAGCTACATCTGGTGATCGTCTCAGGACAGGCGCGGCAGTGACCCGGATGCTCGATACGATCGTGCGCTCGACACTCGCGGGGCGCTGGGCGGTGGCACTGCTGACCCTGCTGTGGGGAGCCGGTGGCGTATCCCCGCTCGCCGCTCAGTCGGGATCGAATGCGACCAACTACGGAAACGCAGCGCAGATCTCGGTCAACGGACGCACCGGAGACCTCACGCTTGCCACGACACTCTTCAAGATTCCGGGAATCGTTTCCGAGCTCGACAACACACTGGCGCTGACCTACCGCAGTGAGGACGCTCGTTCGAACATCCAGAACAACATGCGCGTGTTCGGCCTACCCTTCGGTTGGTCCTTGGGCCTCTCCTTCATCTACGTCGATGGCACCTCCACCAAGCTCAACATCGACGGCACGCAGGCCTACCAACTGGACGACAACTGGCGCACATCCTTCTTGCCGGTCGGCGCGAGCGCGCCGCTGAGTATCCGAACGGGCCTGCGCCAGTACAATCGTGCCGATGCCCATCTACGTCCGGGCAACGGCAGCGTAACCGTCAACGGGCTCGGTTCCGCCTACGTCTTCACGACACTCGAGGGCCAGACGAAGTACTTCTCTCCCGGCGGCCTGCTGATTCGCCACGGCGACCGTTTCGGCAACCACATCGACTACCACTACCGCAACCGCGTCACCGGCGGGAACGCGGGAAACTCGACGACCGCCGCGAACGCCGAGCTCGGCGCGATCATCGACACGTGGGGAAACACAACCTCGATCGACGCCTGCCTCGACCCCACGAGCTGCGTTGCCAACGAAACTCGCGTCACGCTTCCCGACGGCCGGACCGTCGGCTGGGTCACCCCGGATGCGTTCACGGTCGAACAGATCATCGACACCGAAGGCATGGTCACACACCTCGGTTGGGAGAACTCGACCTGCGACGACCTGTCCTACGGAAACCGGAAGCTGACCAACGTCACCCTGCCTTCCGGTGGGATGACGGCCCTGCGTTACGAATCTTGCCTACCCGCGTGTGAAAGCCCATCCGCCTCCGAGTGCTCGGTGACCACGTCGTGGTCCGTCGTCAGCGAGATGATCCAGTGCCCGAACAACACCAGCGGAGAGCCCTGCCCGGGCGGCTCGAACGGCGACCAGCAAACGACTCGCTACCACTACCGCACCACCGAGGATATACGGAACTACACCGGTTATCCGCGCTATTCGATGTTCGAGCCGAGCGTCAGCGGAGCCGATGCCCTGATGTCGGCCCCCGATGCCGGCTCGTTCACCTACACCACCGTCATCACCCAGCACTCCGCAACGGGAGAAACCATCCACCGGGTCGAGAGCGACTACAACTTTCTCCACCTGGAGCAAGAACAACGCATCTACGTTGCCGACGGAACGGCGAACGGGCTGGTGCTCTCGAAGGTGCTCTCGCACTGCTACCCGATCTCCGATGGCGACCCCAGCGAGGGATGTCCGCTGACGGCGGCGAACTACAGTAACCTGCCGAGCAACTACCAGTCGCCAATCGTCACCGGTAGCTGCGTCTTCAACAGCAGCGGCGACGGCAACGGGCGTCTTTCGGTGGTCTCGATGGCCCACGACGGGTTCGGCAACGTGGTCAACAAAAGGACTTACCACGGCACGAGGGACACCGGCATCATGAACTGCGCGCAGCGATCGGAGCGCCTCGGCCCGAGCGGGCTCAAACTGATGCGGGACGAGTACATGGAGTACGACACCTCGAGCAGCGTCGACACGGATCAGTACCTCAAGCTCGGGCCGGGCTCCGGCCACTTCGGACTTCCCGTCGGACAGCTTTCGTTCGTGTATCTCGACAACGACGAAACCGAAATTGGCGCCCACGGTTCGTTGGGCGACAGGGAAGATCCCATTCTGGTCAAGCTCGTCTGCAATACGATAACCCGCGCCGCAACCGGCGAGGCGGAAGAGCTCGGGACGAACATCAAGGCCGCGGTGCACGGATTGCTGGCCAACGACACCGAGCAACCAGCCGTGGTCGGCGTCGTCGAAGCTTGCGCCAACCCCGAGATCTTCGACGAGACCGTCGCGCCGCCGAAGGCAACCACGTACGTCTACGACGAAAGCGGGCGCGGACTCGGGCACGTCACCGAATGGGCCGGGCGCATCGAGCCCCAAGGAATCGACTCGACGTCGGCGAGAATCGACTACGAGCTGGGCAGCGTGAGCACCGGTGAGGCGAAATGCGGCGACGGACGGGTTCTGCAGGTAACCACGACCGATTCACAGAACAACGTCACCGTGAACCGCGTTTGTACCGAGAACGGTTTCCACCTCTCGTCTCGCGATGCGAACGGAAACCCGACCTTCATCGAGCACAGCGCCAACGGGATGGCGACCAAGACGCTACAGGCCAATGGAACCTTCACCACGACGGACTACTACTATGCGTGCCCGGTTGCCCAGGACGGCTCGACTTCCACCTGCCCGGAAGACAGCTCCGTTCTGAAGAAATGCCCCAGCCAGTACGACTCGTTGCGCCGCAATTGTGCGGTGCACACGATTCACGCAGGTTCGAACAACGACAGCTATGTCGACGGCGTGATCGCGGTCTCCGTCCGCGATGGACTGGGAAGAACCGTGACCACCCTCGACAACACCGCCGGCGCTAACCCCGGGACCGGGTTCTCCGCGCTCCAGGTTCGCTCCGTGATTACCTATGACGACCGAGGTCTCCTGGTCTCCAAGACCAACCAGATGGGCGCAGCGGCGCGCAATCCTCTGGTGTACCAGACCACCACGAGCTTCGGCCCCAAGCTGCGTCCGAAGATGGTTTGCGGACCGCGCGGGACGGCGCATGAGTTCGTGCACGACGACGTCAATCAGAAGGTAAAGAGCATCCTCAACGGCACCGACCGCGAAGCGTATACCCTCAATGACGGGCAGAAACTGACCAGCATCGCGAACTGCGACATCGTCGACGGATCGTCGACGAGCACGAACGGAGCTTGCCCCACCGTGGCAGCGGAAACCGACTCTGCCGAGTGCGCGGGCGACGCCTACATGACCTACACCCTGTACGACGGAGCCGGCGTTCCGCACTCGATCGCCGCCACGGCCGGCGACCAGCTCGACGAAGGTGCATCGGTGACGTCTGTCCACGGCGTTACGACCTTCTCAGCCGATATGCTCAAGTACGCCTACAACTTCACGAGTAACGCGTCTGGAGACGGTACGGTGACAGCCGATTCCCGCTTCGTCCGCGATCTACAGGGGCAGAAGCTCGAGCATTTCCTGGATATCACCACGGATCAGACGAAGTCTTTCTCGTCCGACCGACATGCCTACAACGAGATCAACGAGCTCGTCTCCGAGCGCAACAAGCTGAGCGACGATCAGGTAACCCTGGAGGAGACCTACGAGTACAACCCCCTAAAGCAGGTGTCGAAGCTGACCAGCTATGAGGGCGTCGAGTTCCACAACTACTACGACAAGATGAACCGACTGGTGCGCCACTGCTTTCAGCCGAGCGGCGAGGATGCTCAGGGAGAGCGACTGACGCTCGATCCAGTCACCGGGGCGATCCTTCGCATTGCGAAGTTCACCAATCCTGGAAGTTGTAGCGACGACGACAGCGGCGATGTCGAAACCGGTGATTTCGAGGAGTACACCTACAATCGCTTCGGCACCCTCGAGCGCATCCAGTACGCGGACGGAACCATCCTGGAATGGGCGTTCGATCAGTACCAACGTCCGAGCTGCTTCGCGGATGCGCTGGCTACCGCGCACGGGGGCCGTTGCCCCGCGTCTCCGACGCAGCCGGGATTCTCCCCGAGCTCATCCGAGCTGCTGGTGTCGTATTCATACTATGCGGATTCCGACACCTATCGTCGGGGTCTGATCGAGAGGACCTGCCGCGGAGTTCCGGACGGCAGTGGTGGCACGATGACCCGGTGCATCGAGAGCGACTACTACACACCCGTCAGTCCAGATGGGCATTGCCCGGAAACTGGGCTCAGCGTGGTAACAGGAGCGTTCGCCGGGCTGCTCAAGAGCGAGACGTTTTGTACCGGCGCACCGTGCGATGCCGCGAATACGATCTACACGACGACGCATACGTACGACGAACACCGAAGGCCTTGCGTCGTCGAGTCGGTGAACCAAGATGGGCAGACAGTCCTCTCGTCGAGTTTTCGCTACGACCAGTACAACAACTTGGTCCACGAGGAGAGCCGCTCCGACTTGGTCGACGAAGCGGATGAGGGCTACACCCAGAGCAACTACCAGGTCGACTACGTCTACGATGGGTTGCTTCGTGTCATCGAGGAGGATCGCACAGACCTCGACGGCAATCTGATCAAGAATACCCAGTACAAGTACGACGCGGCATCGAATCTGATCGAGAAGCTGGAAACCTACCCCGACCCGACCCCGCCCCAAGGGACTCCGCCAGGCCCCCTTCCGTCCGCAACGGCGATCACAGCAACGCCTGCATTGCCCTCACCGACCGGAGCCGCCTCGACACCGACACGAGCGGTCAACACACCCGTTCCTACCGATGTCGAGCGAGCCGACGACGACGGGTGTCAGATCTCGCCGCCAGAAGCATCGCCGATCTGGGTATTCCTCCTCGCGCTCACACTCGGCGCGGTGCTCCGCAGACGCCGCGTCGTCGCGTCTACTCGGTAGCCGGTTTCAGTTCGAGTGGAATGCGTCTGCGACGCAACATCCAAGACACCGCCCACACTGCGCGGTCGGAGCACGCCCCCACCTCAGGTATGGTTGATTCGATTTCTTAGCACTACCATTGCCGCGGTCACCAAAAACGGTGCAGCCGGCGATAGCTACATGGAAGACGAAGAACAGCTGGAAGTCATCGCGCGCTTCACGGATCCGGGCGAGGCTCAGCTGGCTCGAGGATTCCTCGAGGCCTCTGACATCCCGAGCTTTCTGAGCGACCAACACATAATCAGCATCGCCTGGACCTATTCCAACGCGCTGGGCGGCGTGAAGCTTTCGGTCCCCAAGGACTACGCAGTCGAGGCCCGTGAGCTCCTCCAGTCGCTCGGCGAGCAAGAGGTCGAGGAGGACGAGCCCAGTTGCCCGGCCTGCGGCTCGACGTCGGTGTCCGGTACACGTGCGGAACGGAAATGGGGCGCACTCGCCCTGTTGACCGGAGTGGTCGTCCCGATCGTCGGCAAACGTCTCCAATGCGGGGATTGCGGGCACTACTGGAAGCAGCGCGAGCCCTACACTCCGCTTCCCGACATCCCGGCCGCCGAGTCACGCGAGGACTTGCCTGGGGGCGAGATGAAGATCGGCATCCAAGGCGCATACTGGCTACTCTGGCTGGTGATGTTGACCATCGCCCTGTGGATGGGCGCGATCTACAGATAGGTCTCGATCGTTCCCATCGGGGCGGGACCTCCGGGCATTGCTCTGCGACTATTTGATCCAGGGTACCCGTAATCATTAATATGGGTACCCATATGAAAACGACCGTCGAGATTTCCGACCCCCTTCTTGAACGTGCACGGGCGATTGCGGATCAGGAGGGCACCACTCTTCGAGCGCTTGTCGAGGAGGGGTTGCGTCAGGTCGTCGAACGACGCTCGACGACCAAAACGTTCAAGCTTCGCGACGCGCGATTCAAAGGCCGCGGGCGCGGGCTCAGCCCCGAGTTTGCAACCGGCGGCTGGGCGAAAATCCGCGGCGCGATCTACGGCGACGGCCAATGATCGCGGTCGATACGAATATCCTAGTATACGCGCACCGACCTGACGGCACCTTTCACAAGGAAGCACGCGAATGCATCGAGGAACTCGCCGAGGGTCGAACACCATGGGGGATCCCGTGGCCGTGTGTCCATGAATTTATCGGCGTAGCAACGCACCCGCGGATCTACGCACCTCCCTCCACACTCGAGCAAGCGCTCGACCAGGTGAACGCTTGGCTGGAGTCTCCGAGCCTCGTGCTGCTGGCCGAGCCGGACGGATACTGGACTGCGCTCGAAGAAGCTGCGCGAGGCGCACGAGCAGGAGGACCGATGATTCACGACGCCCGCATCGCAGCACTCTGTCGAGTCCACGGCGTCCGCGAGCTCTGGAGCGCCGACAGGGACTTCCACCGATTCGCCGACCTGGAAGTGCGCAACCCGCTCGCCCCGGGTCGCGTACACGAGCCGCCCGCG
The DNA here is from genome assembly GCA_028282445.1 of Candidatus Binatia bacterium. GTDB lineage: Bacteria > Desulfobacterota > Binatia > HRBIN30 > CADEER01 > CADEER01. The sequence goes on from JANQHZ010000113.1 coordinate 14,707, forward strand.
CGGTACGGCCGACGACGAAAGGCGGGCGCGCCACTACGACGTCGGAGAGCACCTGCTTGACGGGTCAATACTCAACCGGAAACCGTTCAACCACGCTCAACCCCGGCGAAACGGTGCGCCGAGCTGGCTCCACCAGTTGTCCGGTATGTCATCGTGCTCAACTCCGAGGACTGCCGGTCCCGACCTCGAGGGATCGCGGTAGTGGGTACCGAACACGACGTCCCAGAAGAGAAAGTTGCTTCCGTAGTTGTTGTTTGCCTCCTCGACGTCGATCGAGTGGTGCCATCGGTGCATCTCGCCGACACTGAAGATCCAGCTGAGTGGCCCGAGCTCGAAGTCGATGTTGGCGTGCTGAAAAAGGCCGAGCAGGGAGTTGGCGAGCGACACCAGCGCGAGGACTTCCACGCCGGCTCCGAACAACGCCAGCGGAATCACATTGGCAATGCCGCGAAAGACGACCTCACCGGGGTGGGCCCTGGTCGCGTTGAGCCAGTAGAGGCGCTTGGGGTTGTGGTGGATCGCGTGGAAGGGCCACAGCGATGGGATCTCGTGAAGGAGACGATGCGGCCAATAGTCGAAGCCTTCAACGACGATGCAGGCCACAAAGAACTGAGCGATCAGCGGCCAATCCGTCGGCCACAGACCGATTCCGATCCTTTCGGAGATCAGCGCTCCCGTCGCCACCGCACCGACGCGGACGATCGGTTCGATCAGCGCGTTGATGCCAAAATAGCTTGGAAGGTAAATCAAGTCGGCCGTCAGGTCGCCCTTCGAGTGATTCCAGTCCGTCCGATAGGGCTGAATCCGCTCGAAAGCCGTAACCAAGAGCAGACTCGCTACGGTGCCGGCCCCCACCACCAAGCTGATCGCGGCTCCGCTTTCGATTGCCAGCGTCGCTCCGCCGAGCACCACAATCACCGCCGTGGGGAACAGCAGTAGGGATATCGCGCGGCGCATAGCGTCGAGATTGGCAGATTGCGAAGTACGGTCCAATCGGCTTGGTTCCGATTTCGCTTGCCCGCCCCTGGGTCTTGGCGTGCCCTGAAATCGGAGCAAGATGCGAAGGGCATGGATTCACTTCACATCTGGGCTCTCGTCGCAGCAACCGTAGGCAGCGGGCTGATGGCCGGCCTGTTCTGCTCGTTCTCGAGCTTCCTCATGACCGCCTTGTCCCAAATCCCACCGACCAAAGGGGCGGCAGCGATGCAGTCCATCAACGTGGTCATCGTGAGGCCATCGTTCCTCGCCGCCTTCTTTGGGACCGCCGTGGCCACCGTCGTCGCGACCGTTTCCGGTTGGGACGCGCTCGGTGGCCAAGCCCTCGGCCTGACTGTGGCTGGCGGTTCGGTCTACACTGTCGGCTGTCTGGTCGTAACGGTGGTGTTCAACGTCCCGTTGAATGATCGCCTGGCCGCAGTCGACTCGGAGAGCGCTGAAGGGCGCCGGATGTGGGCGATTTATCTCTCGGACTGGGTACGCTGGAACCACGTGCGCTCGGTAGCGACGCTCGTATCGACCTTGTTGCTCGTGCTCGCGGTGCTGCGAGCGGCGTAAGTCTCGAGCAGCCCAGCCGATCAGCCGACACCTTCACGGCACCTCTGTGCGCCGATCAACTCGATTTCGGCAGGAGCGGATCGGGCGCCTTGCCGCAGCGAGCTCGCACCATGCGATCGAGCTCGGCGCGGTACGACTCGACATCGGCTGCGGCGAGGCAGGCTCGGTCGCGGAGCTGTTCGCGTTCCGCCATCGTCAACTGCTGCCACTCCGCGAGGTGGAGCTTGATGCCGACGCGGTCGAGCTTGTCGCGTACGACGCGTGGCATCAGCTCGAGGGAGTCCTCGAGCGCGCGTTGTTCGTCCCGATCCATGGCCGGCTCAGCCGGCGGGCTGAAAACGTACGACGCGATGTTTGGTTCGGCCCTGGTCGTCCTCGAACGCTTCTATGATGTTGCGACCGGTACACCCCGGACATGGAAAGTAGCGGACGTCACCATCGCTCCGCGCCGTGTAGGCGAGATCGACGTACAGGACGTTCCCTTCAGTCACCTCGTAGGCGAGCATCTCCTCGCAGCTCTCGCTCAGACACCGCAAGACGCTCACTTTCGGTAAGGCCATAGTGCTCACATAATCGTTGCACCGCGTGACAGCAACCTCTAAGTCCGCCCCAGCCCATTCCCAAGTTTGAGACAGCGTCGCTGTCCCGCTCCTGCGCGCCCCTTCCAAAGACTCGACTCGAGTCGCCTGTGCGCAGCGATCGCGTCGGTCTGCACTTTGGTCGCACGGAGTGTCCGTCATGAGCCGGGAGGAGTCGATCGATACGGTCGATGGCCCGCCTATAAGGTGCGGTTTCCCAAACATAAATTGTTCTTGCCAACCGGCGCCCCCGTGTGATTGACTCCCTGCCCCCTGGTGGAAGGAGCGGTGAGGCAGTGGTGGTGGAGCCCCGGGAATACGACGAAAAGGGAGGTCCAGTGGATCATCAAATTCTCGAGGAAGAACGCATCGCCGAAGAGCGCTCGCTCATCGCGCCGGGCCTGGGCCACACCATCTCCGAGCAGCCAATCCGCAACCTGACCTCGTTGCGCGCCCCAGTATCGGTCGGACCCGACGCAAGTGCTGCCGACGCGATCCGGGAAATGATGGATCACCACATCGGATGCGTCCTGGTGGTCAACGATTCCGGGCAGTTAGCCGGAGTCTTCACGGAGCGAGACGTGCTCCGGAAGATCGCCGCGGAAGGCCGTACGCCCGAGCGGGTCCCCGTGAGCGAGGTCATGACCGGCGACCCGGAGTGCCTGACGCTCGACGACAGCATGGCCTACGCACTGCACCACATGAGCGTCGGAGGCTTTCGCCATATTCCGTTGGTCGACGAAGCCGGCAAGCCGACCGGTGTGATCGCCATGCGCGCGATCGTCGACTTCATGGTCGACTCGTTCCCACGCCAGGTGCTCAATCTCCCACCGTCGCCGCGACACAACATCGCGCGTGAGCGGGAGGGCGCGTGAGCGCCGAGCGCGCGAGCTTCAATCGACCGGAAGAACCGACCCGTCCGACAGCTGTAAGAGCTTGAGGTCGCGACGCGCTGGAACGATCGAGTAGGTCGGGTCGGTGACGATCACGAACAGTGAGTCTTCGTCGCGCCAGCTGACGTCGACCG
>JANQHZ010000170.1 GCA_028282445.1 Candidatus Binatia bacterium
TACGCAGTGCGACGCGGTCGGGGAAGCGTTGCGCCGTATTCTGAAAAGCCTCGCAGAGGCTCGTTGCGTCGAGATCCGCTCCGGTTTGATCGCTCATGAATTTGCTCCCAAGTTGAGACGGTGCTGGCGATATCGAACTGGACGGAGCGGCTCAACCCCGCGCATTTGGCAACCGCCGGCGAATCGAGAGTTCCAGCGGGGAATTCAACCCCAAGCAAACGACCCGTCGCCCTTCCAGCGGTGTCGAAAGATGAATCATACTCAGATGAGCTCACCCTCACGAAGGCTGAGGCGGAGGCGAGGCAAAGGCTGAGGATGGTAGGGATGCATCGGGTACGGCAATAGCCGTCGCGCTCCGCGCGACCACCACCCTCAGCCTCGCCTCCGCCTTAGCCTCGATCGCCAAATACGTCACGAGAAAGTGCCAGCCACTTCCACGGGGCCGCCCTGCAGTTATTCTCCCCAATCAACCCACCCCAACACCTCGGGTCGGTGAGCTTGATTCCGCGTCCGCGAGATCCTACACGAATGGGTTCCGTGACCGCGCAATTCGATCCAGAAGCGCTTCTCGAAGAGGCCCGCCTCGCCACCGGTCTGTCCGACTTCGGTGCGGACGAGTTCCGCGAGGGCCTCCAGATGCTGGCTGAGACGTACGCCGACGCCCCGCTCTCGGAACGCGGACAGAAACGCAATCGGCGCCGGCTCATCGAGCTATTGGCGACCCGCCTGCGCATCCAGGACGGCTGGCACCGCCACCCGGAGATTCTCGACCGTCAGATCGAGCAACCGATGGTGCTGACCGGGCTGCCGCGCTCGGGCACCTCCGCGCTCTTCAACTTCCTGGCGAAGGATCCAGCGACGCGACCGCTGCGCCTGTGGGAGGCGCGCAATCCGGACCCGCTCGACGATTTGCCGCAGGGTGCCCCCGATCCTCGCCGCGACGCCCTCGAGGCGCGCTTCGAAGAAGGACGCAGGAAAAATCCCGAGTTTACCAAGGTCCACTTCGCGAGCGCCGATACGCCGGAAGAGTGCGTCCTCGCCCAGGCGTTCGCCATCCACGGCGTGCAGATGGGCTTCGAAGTGATGCTCGAGCCCTACGGTTCTTGGTACCGCTCGCAGGACCTGCACGGCATGTACGCGTACTATCGCGACATCCTGAAGATGCTGGACTGGCAACGTCCGGGCGAACGATGGCTGCTCAAGGCGCCGGCCCATATGTGGGGAATCGACGCCCTGATCGACACCTTCCCCGACGTCTCGATCGTTTGGAGCCACCGCAACCCCCTGCTCTGCGTCGCCTCGATCTGCAGCATGACCCACCTCATCATGGCGCCGCAGCTGGATACTCCCAAGGAATCGCTGGGGCCCGTCGTCATGGACTTCTATGCCACATCGCTGGAGCGGGGCCTGGCCGCCCGCGACCGCTACCAACCGTCGAGATTCATCGACGTCACCCACGACGCCTTCGTAGACGACTCGATGGGCGTAGCCGGCAAAATCTACACCCATTTCGGCTTACCATTCAGCGAAGAAGCGCGATCTCTGATGGACGAGCACGTGAAGGCCAATCCCAAGGGCAAGCACGGCAAACACCAGTACAGCCTCGAAGAGTTCGGGCTCGAACGCGACGCCGTGCTCGAACGCTTCGAAGGATACGTCGAGCGTTTCGGCATCGATGTGG
>JANQHZ010000181.1 GCA_028282445.1 Candidatus Binatia bacterium
GGGAACGAAATACATCACCAATATCGTTCCGACGGCGAACGACGGACCGTCCTTGTCGGCCAAGAGCAAGATCATCATCAAAGACAACACCCTGCTCAAAGTGGTTCTGAAGAACGTCGCCGCGGCTAACGGATCGCTGGTGACGACGGACAAGTCTTTCGCCAACGACCGCCTGACCGGCGACGAATTCGTCATCGTGGTGCGCGGCCGCATCGTCTCGATCGACCTCGACATCGATCTCAACGTCGTGCTGGAGCTCAAGGGCGGCAAAGGGGTCGCCAAGACCAATATCGCCGACGTCATCGATCTACTCCCCGGCAACCTGGTTCAGTCGATCGGCTGGAGGGGCGTCTCGCTGCACGGTCCGCTCGGCGAGGACGCGATCGAAGGCTGTGCCGCCGTCATCAACGGTTCGCGGGGAATCAGCCTTCCGCCCGCCCCTAACCCGTGCGCCGCCGGCCCACTGGTCGGACGTTCCGGAATTGTCGCGCCATAGCCGGCGGCCGCTTCGATACGGCGGTTCTCGCCGGCTGCAAGCGCGAGTGAAAGGCCGGTGTCGGTCTCTGCGTGGCTGATTTGTATGCGCGGCGATCGCCTTTGCCGGGCTGATCTGGTTTACACGCGCACCGACTCCGCACCGCCCGAACATCCTCCTGTTCATAGGGGACGACGTTGGTCATACATACTGCGGCTTCCGCGGTCACGATTTCGCGACCCACAATGCCGGCGTGTTGTACATCCATCTGCACCTGTAGTACGCAGCCCGAGGTTACCACCGCCTACCGCGACGAAGCGGAGACCCATGGTTCATCGACGACTCAACGCCCTGGTCGGGCTTGCCCTCGCTGTGGCCGCCCCGGTCGAGGCCGTGACCCCCGACGAAGTCAGCGCCGCGTTGGGGCCGGGAATGCGACGCGCCGTGGTGATCGGAGATTCGATATCGCGAGGAGGCGGCGCTCCCAAGCTGAATGCAACCGACACCTTCGCCTTCAAGTTCTTCGAGGCGGGGATCTTTACGACTGTGATCGCACGCCGAGCGGAAGTGGCGATCCACCTGGACGAGTACGTGCGCGCGGTCAACCACGCCAACATGTTCGATCCCTGGGACTTCACTCTGATCCTCCTGGGGACCAACGACTACACGGCGTCGGTACCACTAGAACGGATCGTCGAGGTTTACTCGCAGTTTCTGCGCGATGTACAAGGACACGCCGGATACCGCCTACCGAACAGCAAGTACCAGACCTTGTTTTGTGTAACTCCGCTTCGACGGGCGCAGGAGTGGCGAAACCACGCCGGCTACACGCTGCCTGAGTTGCGAAGGGCGATCAGCAATCTGTGCGGACGCCTGGACATTCCGGTCATCGACGGCCTGAGCCTCCTGCCGGAAGACCCGACTCTCGCAAAAGGTACGGAATCGAACTTCTTCGCCGACGGGGTACACCCCAATCGGCGCGGCCACGCCATGATCGCCGAGCGATTGCTCCGTCAGATCGTCGACCACTTCGACGAGCAGCCCACATGGTTGAGCCGCCAGATGGGGAAGCAAGCTCAAACGGCCAAGCCCGCCACATCCGAACCGACTCCGCCCCCTGCCCCCGCAAAGGTCGCCCCCTAGTGTTCCGAGTCGGAACACTAGCTAGGCAAGCCTGTGCAGACGGCGGCGTAATCCGAAGGAATCCGGGTCGGGACCCTACGACGACGCGACCGGCTCCAGCACGACGACGGGGATACGCCGGTCGGTGCGCGTCTGGTACTCCGCGAACCCCGCCTCTTGCTCGCAGATCGCCGTCCACAAGCGCTCCCGCTCCTCCCCCTCGGCCTCGCGCGCCCGCACCTCGGTAACCATATCGCCCTTCTGAACCTTCCCGAGCGGATTCTCCAGTAGGTTCAACCACCAGCCGGGATGACGTGGCTGACCGGCAAACGAAGCGATCACGACCAGCTGGTCGGAATTCTCCAAATGGGCGAGCGCCACCGTCCTCGATAACCCGGACTTACGGCCGGTGGTCGTGAGCAATAGGACCGGGTTGCCGCCGATCGTCGCGCCGAGCTTGCCGCCCGTGGCCTGGTACAACCAGCGGTGCGCGCGCCAGATGAGCTCGTTGAGTCGTGTGCGATGGGGTGCGGCCATGGAAGGACTCCGTACTGTGGGCGATTCGACTCCGCCGAAGATCAGCTGCGCCGAGGCGGATTGATGGGGAAAGTCGCGCTGCGTCCTCACCGGATATCAATCGTCTCCCCATCGACACAACCGAGCACCCGCACAATTCCAGACCCGCAAAACCGTCCCCGCCCAAGCCCACCACCTCAGCACGATCCGTGAGCACCTCGACGAGCGGCTGCCCAAAACTCGGGCGCCGCAAGCGGAGCTGGACCGCGCGAGCCGGATCCAAGCGAGTACTTGGTGATGCGGGGGTCGGGGCATGCCGTTTGCTTTCCGCAACCGTACATCGCCGATTCCCGGCTCGAGTGAAGGAGGATACGACATGAGTGGAAGCGCTGCCCGCATGGAGGCAATCGACGCGGTTACCAACTACAAACCGACGTCGTTGCCGCTCAACTTCTCCGAGGTCTCGACCGGGGACCTGTTCGGCGCCAACGTCTTCGGCTTGGCGGCGATGAAATCGCGTCTACCGAAGCCCGTCTACAAGTCGGTGCTCGGCACCATCGAATCCGGGTCGGTTCTCGATCCGAACATCGCCGACGTCGTCGCCGCGGCGATGAAGGACTGGGCGATCGAAAAAGGCGCGACCCACTACGCCCACGTGTTCTACCCCCTCACCGGATCGACCGCCGAGAAGCACGACAGCTTCCTGTCGCCGGACGGCAACGGCGGGGCCCTCGCCGAGTTCGCCGGCAAGACCCTGATCCAGGGAGAGCCGGACGCTTCGAGCTTCCCCAACGGCGGCATCCGCGCCACCTTCGAGGCCCGCGGCTACACCGCCTGGGACGTGACCAGTCCGGCCTACATCCTGGAGAACCCGAACGGCACCACCCTTTGTATCCCTACGGCGTTCGTTTCCTGGACCGGTGAGGCTCTCGATAAGAAGACCCCGCTGCTGAGGTCGATGCAGGCTCTCAACAAGCAGGCGCAGCGAGTCTTGCGCGCTTTCGGTCACGATAAGATCGGCACGGTCGTCTCCTACGCCGGCGCCGAGCAGGAGTACTTTCTGGTCGATCGCCACTTCTTCTTCTCGCGCCCAGACCTGATCGCCGCCGGTCGAACCCTGTTCGGCGCCCCGCCTCCGAAAGGCCAGGAGTTCGACGACCACTACTTCGGTGCCATTCCGGAGCGCGTCCTGGCCTTCATGCTCGAGTGCGAGCGCGAGCTCTTCAAGCTCGGCATCCCGGTCAAGACACGCCACAACGAGGTCGCCCCGGGGCAGTACGAGGTCGCGCCCGTTTTCGAGCAAGCCAATCTCGCCACCGATCACCAACAGCTCATGATGATGACGCTACGACGGGTCGCCGAGCGCTACGGCATGACCTGCTTGCTGCACGAAAAGCCGTTCGCCGGCGTCAACGGCTCCGGCAAGCACGTCAACTTCTCGCTTGGCAACTCGACCCAGGGCAACCTGCTCGACCCGGGCGAAACGCCGCACGAGAACGCTCAGTTCCTGGTTTTCTGCGCAGCGGTCATTCGCGCCGTGCACAAGTACTCCGGACTGCTACGCGCCGTCGTGGCATCCGCCAGCAACGACCACCGACTCGGGGCCAATGAAGCGCCGCCGGCGATTCTCTCGATCTTTCTCGGCGACCAGCTCGCCGACGTCTTCGCCCAGATCGCACAGAACGGCGGTGCTAAAAGCTCGAAGTCGAAAGGGACTCTCGCGGTCGGCGTCGACACCCTTCCCGAGCTTCCCAAAGATGCCGGCGACCGCAACCGCACCAGCCCGTTCGCGTTTACCGGCAACCGCTTCGAGTTCCGCGCAGTCGGGTCGAATCAGTCGATCGCCGGTCCGATGGTGGCGATCAACACGATCGTCGCGGAATCGCTCGACTATATCGCCGACCGCCTCGAATCCGCCGATGGGAAGGATGCGGAGAGCTTCAATGCCACGGTTCAGAAAGTGTTGCACGACATCATCTCCGCTCACGGCGACGTCGTCTTCAACGGCGACGGCTACTCGGACGAATGGCACCAGGAAGCGGAAAGCAGAGGTCTCCCCAACCTGCGAACGACCGTCGACGCACTACCCGTTCTGGCCAGCGACGACGTGGTCGAGCTCTTCGAGAAGTACGGCGTCCTCAGCAAGCGCGAGACCCTGAGCCGAGAAGAGGTCTATCTCGAACAGTACTGCATGACGATCGGGGTGGAGGCTCGCACCACGGTCGAAATGGCCAAGACGATCGTCTACCCGGCAGCGGTGCGCTACCAGGGCGAGCTGGCAGCAACCTGCGCCAGCCTCAAGGCAGTCGGCCAGGAATGCGATACCGAGACCCTCGACACCGTGACTACCCTGGTCGCCCGACTCAAGAAGGGCATCGCTTCACTCGAGGCCGCCATGGCATCGATGAACGGCGGTGGGATGTTGGGACACGCGAAACATTCATGCGAGGAGATCCTTCCGGCCATGCTGGTGGTACGCGCTGCCGCCGACGAGCTCGAGGGCATCGTCGCCGACGATCTGTGGCCGCTCGCCACCTACCAGGAGATGCTGTTCATCAAATAGGCCCGCAAACGGAAAGGCGGCGGCATCGCGTCCCAGAGACATAACCCGGCGCGCCATGTTCTGGCCGGGATCGGCTTCTTCGTGGGCACCTGCGTCCTCGGCGTCGCGGGCTATCGAGCGGCCGGTTGGAGCGCGATGGATGCCGTCTACATGGTCATCATCACCATCTTCGGGGTCGGCTACGGCGAGGTGCGGACCGTAGCAACCCCGGAACTCCGCGTCTTCACCATGAGCCTGATCGTGGCGGGCTACGGAGCCGCGATCTACGCGGTGGGCGGGTTTGTCCAACTGATCACGGAGGGCGAGATCAATCGCGCCCTGGGAGCGCGACGTATGAACCGAGGGATCGGTAGCCTGCAGAACCACACCATCCTGTGTGGATACGGACGAGTCGGGCGAATCCTCGCCGCCGAGGTCGCGGGTAGTGGAAACGACCTGGTCGTCGTCGACCGCGACCGCGACAAGATCGTCGCCGCCGAAGCGGACGGTCACCTGGTGGTGAGCGGCGATGCTTCGAGCGAAGCGGTCCTACGCGAAGCCGGTATCGATCACGCATCGCACCTCGCCGCAGTCCTTCCCAGCGACGCGGCGAACGTTTTCGTCACACTGACGGCGCTCGGAATGAACCGAGAAGTCCTGGTAATCGCGCGAGCCGAGGATCCGGCGAGCGAGTCGAAGCTGCGACGAAGCGGCGCCGACGAGGTCATCCTCCCGGCCGCCATCGGCGCCCAGCGAATCGCCAACCTGATTACGCGCCCGACCGCCGAAGACTTCCTGGCAAGCCGCGCCGAGCTGCGCGGCGACCTCGGGCAAGAGCTCGACAAGATCGGACTGCAAGTGGAGGAGCTGACCGTCACCGCCGGTGGGCCGTTATCCGGTCAACCGCTCGGCAACATCGAGATCGGAGGGAACCACGGCTTCCTGATCGTGGGACTGCGCCGCCCAGCCAGCGGAGTGATCGTGAATCCGGACGATTCCGAAATGCTGCGCGACGGCGATACCGTGATCGTCGTCGGCCACAAGAACGACCTTCCCGAGTTACGAAGGCGCTACGAGCTCGAGCGCGAGGTCTACTACCGGGGAGCGCGCGTACGCTAGCCCACTCGATCAGTAGAGCGCATGCGACGCCACGTAGGCGGTCATCAACACTCCAATGACCGCAACGATGACCACCAGAACCAAATCGGTTCGAGACGAGTGGAAGTCGCGCGTCTCGTCCGACGAGATCAGCTGCTTGAAGGTCAGGTAGCGATGGCTCGAAACGCCGAGAACAAGAACCCCGAGTAGGATCAGGGCCAGCCCAGCCGTCCGCGCATAGGCGGAGCTGCCCAGCGCTTGCGCGCTTTGCGCCAGATTCGGCATCGAGCGGATGAACAAGTCGAAGCGCTCGACGAGCAGGCCGAACGCCATGAACGCCAGCGCAGTACGCACCCAGGCCAAGTAGGTCCGCTCGTTCGCGGCGTGGTCGGTATAGTGTTCGATCACCTGCAAAGCCTCCGGTCCGGCAAGCGCACGACGGCGCGGCACCAACTCATACACCAAATCGCGGATTCTGCTGAGGGGTGCACGCGTCTCGCCCCGGCCCGACGCCGAGATCGGCTTCGAAGCGACTCCAGGTCGACAACTCGCCAGACCGCTCGATCCGTGATGCAATGTTCGCATGGTCACCGGACCGCTCTCGGTATTTCAACCCGCCACGCGCGATTGGTTTGCGTCCGCCTTCGAGGCGCCGACGCACGCCCAAACCGGCGCTTGGAAGGTCATCGCAGGCGGGTCGAATGCGCTGATCGTGGCGCCGACCGGGTCGGGTAAGACTCTCTCGGCGTTCCTGTGGTCGCTCGACCGCCTCCTGCACCGCAGCGAGAGCAAGCCGCGAGGCGTGTCGACCCTTTACGTCTCGCCGCTCAAAGCGCTCGCAGTCGACGTCGAACGCAACCTGCGTACACCGCTCGCCGGAATCCGTGCCCAAGCCGCGCGCAAGGACCTGGCCCTACCCGAGATCCGAGCGGCGATCCGCAGCGGCGATACGCCCGCGCAGGAACGCCGCCACATGATCTCGCATCCACCCGAGATCCTGATCACCACTCCGGAATCGCTGTACCTCCTGCTGACCTCGAAGGCGCGGGAAACTCTGCACACCGTGGACACGGTCATCGTCGACGAAGTTCACGCCGTCGCGGCAACCAAACGCGGTAGCCACCTCGCGCTCAGCCTCGAAAGACTCGATCAGATCCTCGCCAAACCGGCACAGCGCATCGGCCTCTCCGCGACCGTGCGCCCGACCAAGGAGGTCGCGCGCTTTCTCGGTGGAGCACGCCCGGTCGAGGTCGTAGAGGCGCGTAACGACAAGGTTCTCGAGGTCTCGGTCGTGGTGCCGGTCGAGGACCTCGCCGCGCTGCAAGCACAACCGCCCGCCCCGCGGTCGGGCAACGTCGTCGGAGAAGAATCGAACCCCGGTATCTGGCCCCACGTCGAGGCACGCGTGCTCGAGCTGATCCGGGAGCACCGCAGCACCATCGTCTTCGCCAATTCTCGCCGCCTGGCCGAGCGCCTGTGCTCACAGCTCAATCAACTCGCCGAGTCCGAAGTGGCGCGCGCACACCACGGGTCGGTCAGCCGCGACCAGCGCACGCAAATCGAAAACGCCCTCAAGTCAGGCGATGTACCGGCAGTGGTCGCCACCAGCTCGCTCGAGCTGGGAATCGACATGGGCGCGGTCGATCTGGTGATTCAGATCGAAGCGCCCGACTCGGTTGCCTCCGGCATGCAACGAATCGGCCGCGCCGGCCACCAGGTCGGCGCCGCGAGCCGAGGGATCGTTTTTCCCAAGTATCGCGGAGACCTACTCGAGGCGGCCGTGGTGGCCGAGCGTATGAGCGCCGGCCGCATCGAAAGCCTGTCTTTTCCACGCAATCCGCTCGACGTGCTCGCGCAACAGATCGTCGCGATGGTCGCGATCGAGGACTGGACTGTCGACGAGCTCGCCGAGGTCGTCGGTCGCGCCGCCCCTTTTGCCGAGCTCACCCGCGACGCCCTCGAGCGCGTCCTCGACATGTTGGCCGGGCGCTACCCCTCGGATGCTTTTGCCGGACTGCGCGCTCGCCTCAACTGGGATCGAGTGTCGGGTCGCCTGAGCGCGCGCCCGGGGTCCCACAATATCGCCGTCACGTCGGGCGGAACCATCCCCGACCGCGGACTCTTCGGCGTCTATCTGGTCGGCGAACGACGTATCCGTGTCGGCGAGCTCGACGAGGAGATGGTGTACGAGAGCCGCCCCGGCGAGATCTTTCTGCTCGGGGCGTCGAGCTGGCGCATCGAGGAAATCACCGCCGACCGGGTGATGGTCTCACCGGCGCCGGGACAACCCGGCAAGATGCCGTTCTGGCACGGCGAGGCACCCGGCCGTCCGCTCGAGCTCGGCGAAGCGATTGGAGCGTTCGTGCGCGAAGTCGGTGCGCTCGGCGCAAAGCCCCGAAAGAAGAGACTCGCCGACGCCGGCTGCGACGACTTCGCAGCGCGCAACCTGAGCGAGTACCTGGACGAACAGCGGTCCGCGACCGGGGTCTTGCCCGACGACCGTACCATCGTCATCGAACGCTTCCGCGACGCCGTCGGCGACTGGCGCGTGTGCATCCACTCCTTCTTCGGAGCGCGCGTACACGCCCCGTGGGCGCAAGCGATCACCGCCCGCCTGCGACGTCAGCTACAGATCGAGGTGCAGGTCATCTACAGCGACGACGGTATCGTCATCCGCCTGCCCGACGGCGACGAGGGCGTCACGACCGACGCCTTCTTCCCCGACGCCGACGAGCTCGAGGACCTGGTGGTCGGCGAGGTCGGCAGCTCGACGCTGTTTGCCAGTCGCTTTCGCGAAGCGGCCGCGCGCGCCCTGCTGTTGCCGCGACGGCGCCCGGGAGCGCGGACTCCACTTTGGCTGCAACGCCAGAAGGCAGCGACGCTGCTGCAAATCGCCGCGGCACACGACACCTTCCCGATTGTTCTCGAAACCTACCGCGAGTGTCTGCGCGACATCTTCGACCTGTCCTCGCTGTCCGGATTGCTACGACGCCTCGAGCGGCGCGAGGTACGGGTTGCCGAGGTCGAAACCGACTCGCCGTCGCCCTTCGCCTCGTCGCTTCAGCTCGCCTACGTCGGCGCCTTCATGTACGACGGCGACGCCCCACTCGCCGAGCGCCGTGCCCAGGCTCTCTCGCTCGATCGCGGCGTACTGGCCGAAATCATGGGACGCGAGGAGCTGCGCGAGCTGCTCGACGCCGATGTGCTCGGCGACCTCGAGCTCGAGCTGCAACGACTCGGCGACGAGCGCAGGGCTCGACACGCCGACGACCTGCACGACCTGCTGCGAGAGCTCGGCGCCCTCACCATCGACGACGTCGCCGCGCGCATGGTCGCGGGCGGAGACGCCGCGGACTGGCTGCGAGAGCTCGTCGAGTCGCGTCGGGCGGTGAAAGTGCGCGTCGGGGGCGCGGATAGCTGGATCGCGATCGAAGATGCCGCCCTCTATCGCGACGGCCTCGGCGTCGCCCTTCCGCTCGGCGTCCCCTCGGTTCTTTTGGAACCGGTAAACGATGCGCTCACCGTCCTGGTCGCTCGTTACGCACGCAGCCACGGCCCATTCAACGAGAACGACATCGCGCAGCACCTGCGCATCGGTCCGGCGGTCGCTCGGTCCTGTATCCAATCGCTCGAAACCCGAGGCGCCTTGGTGCAAGGCGAGTTTCGCCCCGGCGGGAGCGGCAGGGAATGGATCGACCGTGATGTCCTGCGGCGACTGCGGCGGCGATCGCTCGCCGTCCTGCGACGAGAGGTCGAACCCGTCCCCCCGGAGGCGCTGGCGTGCCTCTCGGTCGCTTGGCAAGGCGTCGACCTGGAAGCGCCGCGGCTCACCGGCATCGACGGCCTGTGGCGGGTCGTCGAGCAGCTGCAGGGGGCGCCGCTGCCCGCCTCGGTATTGGAGCGACAGATCCTCGCGGCACGAGTTCCAGACTACCGCGCCGCCAACCTCGACCAGCTCGGCTCGTCCGGAGATCTGGTCTGGACCGGAGCTGGCGCGATCGGCAGCAACGACGGCTGGATCGTCTTCGCCCAGGCCGATCAAGCCGACCGATTGCTGCCGGAGCCGCTCGAGGTGGAGCATTCCGAGCTGGCCGTTCGGGTGCTCGACGCCCTCGCCCAACGCGGTGCCCTCTTTTTTCGTCAACTCGCGGAAGCGACCGAAGCGGCCACCGATCGCGAGCTGCTGCTGGCGATCTGGGAGACGGTTTGGAGCGGGCACGTCACCAACGACACCCTCGCTCCGCTGCGCGCCATGGTGAGAGCGAAACCCTTGACCGGAAGCGGCAAGCAGACCCGACGCCGACCGCGGCTACCGAGCCGAACCGGCCCGCCGGCCGCGGCCGGGCGCTGGAGCCTGTCGCCCGCTCGCTGCGAGAACCCGACCCGGCG
>JANQHZ010000189.1 GCA_028282445.1 Candidatus Binatia bacterium
GAAGGCTTCGCAGTCCACGACCTGATCGACCCACGCACGACCCGCCCCACCCTGATCCGCTGGATCGACCTGGTGCAACCGCTGCTGCAACGCCAGCTCGGCCCACGCAGCTACGGCTACCGACCGTGAGGCAGCCATAAGCCGGCAGTTGCGCAACAGCGCCCCTCCCGTCCATCGCACCACCGCAGCCCCCTACAAGCGAACCAATCACCCCTCACCACCGTAGGGGCGAGGCATGCCTCGACCGCCCGTCATCAATGGCGCCCCTCGTCTCACCCGCACCACCACAATTCGATCCGGGCGACGCATGCGTCGCCCCTACAAGCGAACCAATTACCCCTCACCACCGTAGGGGCGAGGCATGCCTCGACCGCCCATCATCAATGGCGCCCCTCTTCTCACCCGCACCACCACAACCCCGATCCGGGCGACGCATGCGTCGCCCCTACAAGCGAACCAGGTTCCCTCCCCTCTCGTCCGAACCGCCACACACTCATTCCCGGCGGACGCACTACCTCGCGCAACCGTCGAAACAACGCTTCGCGGCTCAACGCGCCGAAACATAGATCGGCGACGACCACGCTCGCTCTTCGGTCATCTCCAAGCAGTCGTCGTCGTATGGCGTCCGGTAATCTCCGTAGCACGGGTCGACGCTCACGCATTTGCCGGTCCAGTCGTACTCGCAACGCAACCCGCCGGCGTTGACCGCCGGCGAAGGCTGCTCGATCGCCCGCACGTAGTACGTCGCCGGCCGCCCTTCGAGGTCGCCGTCGTCTTCGAACTCGACGACGCACCCTTCACCGTCGGCTGGACAAGCGTAGATCCGCCACGGATCCTCGATCAGATCGGCAACGTCCTCGCCGGCGCCGACTTGCGGACGAATCCTCACCACCTCGATACGCGTGATCGGGCGCCGCTCCTCACCCGGGTTGTAGCACTCGCCGCGACACAGCTGCTCGAGACGCTCGCCGCTCAGAGCCGCCTCGGCCACATCCGGACATCCCGGCAGTTGCTCGAAGCTGCCGAGCGCTCGCACCCGAAAGCGCGGAGCCTCCGAAACGGTCGCCTTGCCTCCCATCGCGACGGTGCCTCCCCTCCCGTTGAGGAGATCAAACCAGAGCAGGATGCGGGGCCCGCTGGTGCCGTAGACCTCACGCCGTTGCAGGGCGTCCCAGATCTGCCGACGCGAACGCCCGGTCGAGTGCACCGCCGCCAGGCCGCCGGTCATGAAGAACGAGGCCTGCCTTTCGAAGTCGACGCGGTTGGTCGCCGGAATGCTCGTGTCCTCCTGGTCGATGAAACGGGACTCCGACGCGTACCCTTCGCTCGCTCCGGGATTGGTGCGACGGTACCACTCGACGCTGCGCGGTCCCGCCGCTTCGGTGTTGGAGAGCCGGCCGTACTCCTTGTAGCCCGTACCCGGCCTCGCCCGGTGATTGTCGCTCGAGGCAATGAAGCCGAAGTGAAACCGCGCCGGGTCCTGCGGCTCGTCGAAATTGGTAATGCCGAGCATGTATTGCACCGCACCGCCGGGACGGTAGTTCATCGACGGCAGGAAACAATCGGGACAACTCCCGCAGTTGCCCCAGTCGGCGATGGTTGCCCCGGGTACGGTAAACCTCCCCGCCGTGCCGGAGGCGAGGAAACGGCGCCTCGCCTGAACGACCCGGCCTTCGCAAACCGCCGATTCTGGGTCGTCGCAGCGCGCGCGGATCAGCTCACCGGCGCGCCAGCAACAGGCCTCGTACCCGTCGACCGGCTTCGGGCACACGGCTTCGCCGTCGCGATCGAAGCGAACACCGCGCCACGGCCGATACTCCTCCGAGTTGCCGTGGCCCGAGTAGACCTCGACGAGCGTCTGCCGCTTCGGGTCGTGCTGTCTCGCGGTCAGCTGTTTGTCCCAAGTCGATCCCTGGGGTGTGTAGATGCCCCAGGTGGTTCCGTGCGGGATCACCAGGCTCTCGACGCCCCACTGATCGAGCTTCTCGAACAACACCTCGGGCGTAGCTGCTCCCTCCATGCAAGTGTCCGGCAACTCTCGCGTATCGACGCCTTCTTCGCAGTCGACCGAGTCGCGCAGGGAGTCCTGGAATACCTGTCCGTTGAGGTAGCGTTGGCGATTCGACCAGTCCAGAAACACGGGCCCCCAACGAAACGACCAGGGCAGCGGCTGGCGCATCGCGCGCGTGGTGAAGCTGGCGGAATGGATCGGACGGCGCGGAATCTCGTCGTCGGCGAGATCGCGCAGGATGACGTTCTTGTG
>JANQHZ010000213.1 GCA_028282445.1 Candidatus Binatia bacterium
CTCGCGCGCCAGAGTTTCGGCGCGTCGGAACCTGAGCAAAGCCACCATCCCCTCGACGAGTGGGAGGATCGTCAACACCATCGTGCCGCTGAGCGAGACGCCTTCTTCGGCCAACTCCATCAAGCGGGGTTCCGGAGGAGTCCCCTCGATCTCGACGTGCGAAGCGACCGCCAGGATCGACGCCCGCCGCATTGCCCATTCGACGCCGAGCTCCTCGGCGATCGCGAGGTGTTGCTCGGCCGAGCGGCGTGCGTCTTCGTAGTCGCCGCGCATGAACTGGATGTACGCGATCAGGCCGCGAGAGGTGCTGGCAATCGTGCGATTGCCGATGCCGCGGGCGAGCTCTTCCGTCTTCACCGCCTCTTCGAGCGCAGCGTCGAGATCGTCCGAGAAGAGCCGAACCTGCTGGTGCATCATCCGCACCGACAGATAGACGTCAGAGAGCTTTTCGGCGTCGCCGGACTCCTCCAGTTGTTGGCATGCCCACTCGAGGGTGCGATCGGCTTCTGGGAAACGGCCGTCGAGCAGGTAATTCCATGCCAGAGCGCGTGACACGCTCACCGCCTCCTGGTCGCCGATCTGGCGCGCGGCGGCAACACCGGCTTCGACATAGGCGATGCCCTCTGCGAATTGATCGGGCACGGTCGCCATGATCATCCCCAGGTACGCCTTCGCCTTGGCGGTCGACTCGATGTCCTCGAGCTTCTCTGCCAGCTCAATACACAGCTCCGCCCCACGGCGAGCCAGAGGGTCTTCCGATGCTCCGTACAGCACCGTGATCCGGCAGTAGCCGAGTGCCGCGGCCAGCAAGCCGCGCTGGCTGGTTACGTCATCGTCGGATACCGCCGCTTCGGCGATCTCCCAGCCGCGCTTATAGAGATCGAGCGCCGAGCGAAACGCGGGGACCTGCTCGGCGTCGTTGGCCGCGGTGAGCAACGTCTCTACCGCCTTCAAGACATTGTCGCTGCGGGAATAGTGATGGGCGATCAGGGTCGGACGCGCTCCTCGCCCCTCCAGCATCGCCCCGACTTCCTCGTGCAGGCCGCGGCGTTCTTTCAACAACAAGCTCTCGTAGGCAACCTCCTGCGTCAGACTCTCGCCAAAACGAAACTCCTCCGATTGAGATTGGCCGACCCGGTGCAACACGCCGCGGTCGAGCAGCTGCACGACCGCCCCCGGCACGTCGATGCGACCGTTGGTGAGACGCTCGATCTCGTCGCGCCGGAACTGACGCCCTAGGACGGCGCCCAATTGCGAGACCCGCTTCGAGGACGGGTCCAGACTATCGAGGCGGGCCGCCAACACCTCCCGCACCGAGCCCGGGATCTCGATCTCATCGACACTGCCGCGGAGCTCGCAGCCGTCCTCACCACACTGCAACATGCCGCGCTCGAGCAGCGAACGCGTGATCTCCTCGACGAAGAACGGGCTACCCTCGGCCCGCTCGCGGATGCGCTCTTCCAGATCGGCGGGTAAGGCGCCGCCGACGATGCTACGCATGATTCCGTTCATCGCGTTGCGGCGTAACGGCCGGAGGGAGATCTGGGTGATCGCGGCACGCGTGTGCCACCGGAAGGATTCCTCGGGGCGTGAGCTGACGACGGCCATTACGCGAGCCCGCATGGCGCGAGAGAGCGCCATCGCCAACAGCTCCGTCGACTGTTCGTCGGCCCAGTGCAAGTCCTCGAAGACCACGACCACCGGAACCCGCCGCGACTCCTGGCGCACCAGGAAGTCGAGGGCGCGGGTCACCTCTTCGCGCAGCTCGTCGCTGGGGATCTCGTTGCTGTCGACGCCCGACATCGCGAGCAGGCGGCACAAGTGCGGAAACTCCCGCTCCAGCTTCTCGAGATCGCCGCCGACCTGCTCGGCGACTCGCGCCTCGATGACCTCTTCGGACTGGCGCGAATCGAGTCCGAAGTAGGCGCGCAGCATCTGGATGAAGGGGTAATACGGCTCGAGATGATGGAGAGCCGAGCAGCGCGCCTCGAGAAACGTCACCCCGTCTTCGGGCAGGCGTTGGCGAAACTCGTGAATCAGCCGCGATTTGCCGCTGCCGGCATCGCCGATCAGGTGCACGAGCTGGGGATAGCGCCCCTTGACCCGCTCGAAGCAAGCCAGCATCTGCGCCAACTCCTGATCGCGTTCGACCAAAGGGGTCAGCCCGCGCCGCGCCGCCACCGTCATCGGGTGCGCCGCATCGACCGTCTCGAGCACTTCGAAAGCCGGCACCGCTTCCGACTTCCCCTTCACCTCGAATGGGCCCACCGCGCGCATGCGAAAGAAGGCGCGGGTCAAGCGCTCGGTTTCCTGACTGATCAACACCGTGCCGGGATCGGCCAACGCTTCCAATCGCGCGGCCAGGTTGGTGGTGTCGCCGATCGCCGTGTAGTCCATCTTCAGGTCGTTGCCGACCGAACCGGCGACGACCGGCCCCGTATTGATCCCGATCCGCGCCGGCAGCACGATCCCGCGCTGGCGCTCGAGAGCGCGATTGAAATCCAGCATCGCGTCGCGAATGGCCAGCGCCGCCCAAACCGCGCGCTGGGGATCGTCCTCATGCGCGATCGGCGCGCCAAACAGCGCCATCAGCCCGTCGCCGGCCAGTTGGTTGACGATCCCTTCGAAACGGTAGATCTCGCGGAACGCAATCTCGAGGTACTGATCGAGCAGCTCGCGGTACTCCTCCGGGTCGAGCCCTTCCGCCACCGCGGTCGACCCTGCGAGGTCGCAAAAAAGGACCGTGACGACTTTTCGCTCTCCACGGATCGACCCCGCCGTCGCCGAGATCTTCTCCGCCATGCCGGCAGGCATCGTGCGCGAAAACCGCCGCAATGCATCGCCTCCGTTGGCGGACAGCTGATCTTCCGCTGCCTCGATCGGAGCGCCGCAGTCGGGACAGAAGCGAAAGTCACCGGCGAGCTCCGCACCGCAAGACTTGCAGGAGGGCTGCACGGCCGCACCGCACTCGTGGCAAAACTCTTTATCCGGCAGCAGCTCGGCGCCGCACGATCGACACGGCATGCTTCGAACCTTCCGCTTGATCGCGGGCACAGTCAAGCAGGGTCGCACGAATCGACCGCTGACGGCATCGCCGGCTCATTCCGCCACCAACCGACTGTGGAAAGCGTGGATGACAGCCAGCCGCCTCACGGCGAGCAACCGCTACGACAGCCGTTCATTTGTCGCGGCGGATCTTCAGCGATCGCAATCGATTGAAGGCCGCGGCGATTTCGTAGCGTCGAACGCTCGCGCGGTCGCCAAAGGTCGGGGAGGCAAGCGATTCGATTCCACGCTCGTTGATCCTTTTTTCTATTGCATCCAACGCCGCCGCCACCGAGACGCGGCCGTCGCAGAAGTTGCGGCTCCACTCGAGCAGCACATCGCCAATCATCCGGCATTGGGCGGGATCGACCAGCTGCCCGAGCAGCGAAACGTCGATCTCCTGACTGCCGAACTCGATCGAGCGAGTTTGCACGGCGCGCACACGCTCGGCGCGACGGCCCCGCGCTGGGTCCAGGCACCCGGCAGCCGGAACCCTCGGACGCGCCTTCGGCCATGCGCCAGGCAGGCGCGGCGCGGCGTCGCCGAGGGGCATCGCCGCAGCGACCGCGCGCGCGGCCGCGGTCGCGTCGACCGGCCGGTACTCGTCCATCCGCACGACCGCGTCCGCGGTGTCCAGATAGTCGCCGGCACCACCCACGACCAACACCGTCGACACACCGAGCTCCTCCACCAGTTGTCGCACCCGATCCAGAAACGGCGTGATGGGTTCGCGTTCGACCGGCACCAAGGACCTCATGCGCGCATCTCGAATCATGAAGTTGGTCGCCGCGGTATCCTCGTCGATCAACAACCCACCCGCGCCTGCCTCGAGCGCTTCGACGATTGCCGCGGCTTGCGAAGTACTGCCGGAGGCGTCCGGACTATCGAAGGACTCGGTGGCGCGACCGAGCGGCAAGTTGGAGATGAACGGGCGAAGGTCGACTCCGGTGACCGCGCGGCCGTCTTCGGCACGGACCTGGACGAGGTCGTCCGTACTGACACAGCGCTCGCGCCCGTCGCCGGGAATGTGGTCGTAAACTCCGCGCGCGAGAACGTGCAGCACGGTCGATTTGCCGTGATAGCCGCCGCCGACGATCAAGCTGACACCGCGGCGAACTCCCATCCCCGTGACGACGCCGGAGTGAGGTGTTTCGAGCTCGACTCGCATCGTCTCCGGAGCTTCGAACGGCATCGCGTCCCGCATCGGGCGGTCATCGGCGCCGCTGACGCGAGCCAACACACTGCCGTCAGCAACGAATGCG
>JANQHZ010000228.1 GCA_028282445.1 Candidatus Binatia bacterium
CAAAGGCTGGATCGAACGATACGGCGACCAGGAAGTGTCGCAGTTTCGTTCCGCCGAGATGATCGCCGAGAAGTGGGACATCTCGCGCCGGGACATGGAGGAGTTCGCCCTCGAAAGCCATCACCGCGCGCTCAACGCCATCGAGGAAGGACGCTTCGAGAACGAGGTCCTGCCGTTCGGCGAGTTCACCACCGACGAAGGACCGCGCAAGGGAACCTCACTGGAAAAGATGGCCGGGTTGCCGACGCTGCAGGAAGGAGGCCGCCTGACCGCCGCGGTTTCCAGCCAGATCTCCGATGCCGGCTCGGCGATGCTCATCGCCTCGGAGAAGGCGGTGAAGGAACACGGGCTCAAGCCACGCGCCCGTATCCATCACATCAGCGTACGCGGCGCCGACCCGGTGTGGATGCTGACCGCGCCGATCCCGGCGACCGCCTACGCACTCGAAAAGAGCGGCATGAAACAGTCCGACATCGATCTGGTGGAGATCAACGAGGCCTTCGCTTCGGTCGTCCTCGCATGGAAGAAGGAAACCGACTGGGACATGAGCAAGGTCAACGTCAACGGCGGAGCGATTGCGCTCGGTCACCCGATCGGCGCCACCGGCACCCGCTTGATGACCACGATGCTCAACGAGCTGGAGCGAACCGAAGGGCGCTACGGTCTCCAAACGATGTGCGAGGGCGGCGGACAGGCCAACGTGACCATCATCGAAAGGGTCTGAATCACAAACCTCCCAAGGCAAACCTGCACCTTAAATGAAATTCTCCTTCACCGAAGACCAAGAAGCGCTGCGCGAATCGGCGCGGGTGTTTCTCGCCGATCAGTCCTCGTCGGAACGCGTTCGCGCCGCGATGGAGAGCGAACGCGGCTACGACCACGACGTGTGGACCAGAGTCGCCCAGGAGATGGGGTGGACCGCGATCACCGTGCCCGAGGACCACGGCGGACTTGGACTGGGCTACGTCGAGCTGGTCGCTCTGCTGGAGGAAATGGGGGCCCACGTTCTCTGCTCACCGTTCTTCGAGAGCATTTGTCTCGGCGCCAACGCCATCATGGTCGGCGCCGACGATCGACAGAAGTCCGAGCATCTCCCCGGCATCGCGAGCGGTGACACCATCGCCACTCTCGCCTTCACCGAAAAGAACGGGCGCTGGGACGCATCCGGAGTATCGGCGACCGCCCGCCGCGACGGTTCGGACTACGTCCTGGAAGGAGTCAAAGACTTCGTACCTGCAGGGAACGCCGCGGATCTTCTCGTAGTCGCGGCACGCCGCCCCGGTTCGAGCGGAACCGACGGAATCGGCCTGTTCGCCGTGCCGTCGAACAGCGCCGGCGTCGAGCGCACCGCCCTGCCGACGATGGACCAAACCCGACGCCAAGCGACCGTTGCTCTGAACGGCGTACGCGTCCCCGCCTCGTCACTGCTCGGCGGCAACGAGGAAGCATGGCCGGCTGTCGAGAAAACCCTACAGCGGGCAGCGGTCGCCCGCGCTGCCGAGCAAGCGGGCGGCGCCGACCGCTGCCTCGACATGACCGTGCAGTACGCCAAGGAACGGGTTCAGTTCGGCCGCCAGATCGGCTCGTTCCAGGCGGTCAAGCACAAGTGCGCCGACATGCTGCTCAGGGTCGAATCGGCGCGATCGGCCGCCTACTACGCCGGCTGGGCTGCGTCGGTGGATGACGCGGAGCTGCCGGTGCTGGCCTCGCTCGCCAAATCCTACTGTTCGGACGCGTACTTTCACTGCGCCGCCGACAGCATCCAGATTCACGGCGGCGTCGGCTTCACCTGGGAGTACGACGTCCACATACACTTCAAGCGCGCCAAGTCGACGGAAACCCTGCTCGGCTCCCCGGCCTACCATCGAGAGCTCATCGCGAACGGAATCGGCCTCGGCCGCGGCAACGACTGAGCCCCGCGCCGTCGCCGCAGCTTGACTCGACCGATCCAAGCATCGACTCTCGTCAGCTCATGACCGATCCAATTCCCAGCTTGTCTTCGGCCTTCGACTTCCAAGGCAAGGTGGCGATCGTCACCGGCGGAACCAAAGGCGTCGGCCGTGGCATCACGCGCCGATTCCTCGAGGCAGGCGCCGACGTCATCGTCTGCGGACGCAGCCAACCGGACGAGTTGCCGACTCACGGCGCACGCAGCGCTCACTTCGTTGCTGCGGACGTCCGCGCCCCCGAACAAATCGAAGCTGTGGTGAAGGCCGCCACCGACCGCTTCGGCCGACTCGACACCCTGGTCAACAACGCCGGCGGCGCGCCGCCAGCCGACGCCGCCACGGCATCGCCTCGTTTCTCGGACAAGATCGTGCAGCTGAATCTCCTCGCACCACTCAACTTCGCGCAGCAAGCAAACCGCGTCATGCAGGAACAAAAGCTGGGCGGAACCATCGTCAACATCGCCAGCGTCAGCGCCCTGCGCCCCTCTCCGGGGACGGCCGCCTACGGCGCAGCCAAAGCCGGCCTGGCGAGCCTGACCCAGAGTCTGGCCGTCGAGTGGGCCCCGCGCGTGCGCATCAACACGATCGCAGCTGGAATGATTCGCACCGAGCAATCTCATCTTCACTACGGCGACGAAGCGGGAGTCGCGGCAGTCGCGGCGACCGTGCCGCTCGGGCGACTCGGCGAACCCGAAGACGTCGGCGACGCCTGTCTGTTTCTGGCCTCGGCGATGTCGCGCTACATCAGCGGCGCAACTCTGCTGCTGCACGGAGGCGGCGAGAAGCCGGCGTTTCTCGGCGCCGCCAACGCCGAATAGCCGTATGCCAACGCCTCGACGGTGACCACCGAGACCGGAGCTCTGGTCGAGCCTGAGACAACGGCTCGAAAACAACCTGGACGAACGGAGTACAACCCATGCCGACAGTATTCGAGAACCCCGCCGAGCTGAAGGACGCGATCGGAAAGAAGCTGGGCGAGAGCGAATGGCTGGCGATCGAGCAGGACCGCATCAACATGTTCGCCGACGCCACCGGCGATCACCAGTGGATTCACGTCGACCCGGCGCGCGCCAAGGACGGCCCCTTCGGCGCATGCATCGCGCACGGATACCTCACTCTGTCACTGGTCAACATGTTTCTCCCGCAGATCGTCGAGGTTCGCGGCATCCGCATGGGCGTCAACTACGGAACCGACAAGGTGCGTTTCCCGTCGCCGGTGAAAGTCGGCTCCAAAGTGCGCGGTAGCGGCGAGCTCGTCGGCGCCGAGGACACCAAAGACGGAGCGGTGCAGGCGACGGTGCGGGTGACGGTCGAGATCGACGGCATCGATCGACCGGCGTGCGTGGTCGATACGATCAGTCGCTTCTACCCCGAGTAGAGATCGGCAACCTCAATCGAGCCGGCGCAACCGAAACACCCGGATCTTGCGATCCGTGCGCTTCTCGTAGGTATTCATCTGCGGAATCGCCTGCTTGATGCGCGGCCAGAAACGCTCTTTCTCGTCGTCGCCCAGCACCTCGGCGCGGGCGCGAAAGACCTCTCCGCGCGCCTGCAGCTCGACCTCCGGGTTTGCCTCGATGTTGTAACGCCAGTCCGGGTGACGGGCCTGCCCCATCGCGCTGGCGACGACCAGGAAATCGTCGCCGTCGTCGACGTATACCAACT
>JANQHZ010000231.1 GCA_028282445.1 Candidatus Binatia bacterium
ACCGCGACGTTGTGGTGGTGCATGTCGATGAAGCCGGGTGCCACTACGTGTCCGGTCGCATCGATCGTCCGTTCGCCTTTGATCGCCTCAGCGGTGACCGCGGCAATCTTGCCGTCGGTGATGCCGACGTGACGGACGGCGTCGAGTTGGGTCTCGGGATCGATGACGCGGCCGTTGGAAATCACCAGGTCGTAGGCTTCAGGGCTGGACTGATTCTGCGCCACGCACCCCAGAGCAACGACCAACATGCCGGCGATCGAGTAGCGGAGCTCTTTCATCTTTGTCCTTTCCGGTCGCGTTTCGACCGACTTTGTCCTCGCCCTAGCGGCTTGCCGCCTTTGCGATATCCGGCAGCACCCAGGATCGGTCGATGAGTGGTTCAGCAGGAGAGTAGACGCGGAACATCGCGAAGAAGGCTCTCCCCTTCTCGGTGGGGATCCAGTTGGCTTCGAGCGGCGCGTCCGGTTTATCCGGGCCGAAGCGCAACGGAATCGATCCATCCGTATCGATGTGCAGAGAGTGGCGAGAAGAACGGTCTGCGATCTGCCGGTCGTTGTGGATGATGTCTCGCGTGTCGACCTCATATAGGGTGAGCGACCAGAACGCCTCAGCCGGGACGTCTGGGGGCACTTTCAGAAGGTAGTTCCGGCCTCCGTCCAGCCAGTCGCCGTCCGCATCCTTGTAGGCTGTCAGGTAGACCTGCCCCTTGCCGGTCTTCATCCCGTGCATACCGATGTCATTGGTCACCGCCTCGTAGAACCAGGCAGCGCAGCCGTCGAGATCGTCGTAGTACGCGCGGCGCTGGTCGGGCGGGCAGGTCGTGTCGACGTCCCAGTGCGACCCCTCGACATAAGCGGCGTCGGCCAGCCGGGACTTGTCAAAGTCGAGCGCCTTGGCCATCGCTTCGCCGACAACGACCGCCTCCTCCAAGATCCTCTGTTGGCGAGTGTCCGGTGCGAAAGGTTTACCCTTTTCGATTCCCAGCGGTGCCAACATCGCCATGAGCAGTCGATTGCGTTCGGCCACAGGCTCGCGATCGACGATGTCTGCCAAGCGTTCCCAGTACTCGATACCACGCGGATGGGCCGCGGAGATTGTCCGACTTTTCGGCGTGAGGTAGCCGCGTGGGCGCGGGCGCGCTCGCTCGGCGTAAGGGTAGATCTGCACCTGCTCGAGAAGCGCCATGCGTGCCTTGCGATCGCGCGGCATCAGTCGGATCCCGAGGAGGATGTTGTTGGTCGGCGTCTGGTACACGGTGTACCCGTCGGCGCTCGCGCCGGCCGAGATATTCTGCCCCGGCCCTACGAACAGGTAGCGCCCCGGTTTGGTCATCTGTGCGATCCCAACCTGCCACATGTCGCTGGCGGCACCTCGCACCTCCCCCTCGGGCATGACGATGACCCACGGACCTTCGGTGAGATCGATGAAGGCAATGGCGTAGGGGGTCGTTACGTTGTAGGTCAGCCCGCCGAGCTTATCTTGGTAGCTCTCGACGAAAACGATCTGTCCATTCTCGGCGCCAAGCTGATTGGCCTGGCTATATTGCCACTGCGCCGTCGAGACGAGCGGTATGGCCCACAGATAGGCCTGACAGGCGCGCTGGAAGTCGATCTCTTCGAACAGGCGAGAGACGGTCTCGTCGGTCGGGTATCCCGGCCCAAACCCATGCGTAAAGCGCAGCTCCCCAATCCGCGTTTGTAGGGAGTCTTCCGGCAAAGCTGGTACGGGGACCAATGCGAAGACGGCAGCCAACGCCAACAGCTTCCATGGGCCGGCGGCGACTAGTCGGCATCGCGCCGGAGGGGTTCGTAATGTCGCATCGTGTCTGATCATGAGAGCTCCGTTCAGCATGGGATCCAGGGAAACGATCGTCGTCTCGATCGCTCCGTGCATCCGATATCGGATCTCCCGGGTCTCCTGATCCCCCAACTCGGGGGGAAAACGAGTGAATCGATGCCTGCCCCAAGCCTTGGGCAATTGCGGCCTCCCCTTTTTTTCACCCCGTTGGGGGGATGTGCCTTCGTCCCCGCCAACTACTCTCGCGACAAAGTCCAAGCGCGTGTTCCGATCGGCGGGTCTCGCGCGAACGCTCGGGGAGGGTCTCGGATGATCAGTGTTCGGTGGGGAGGGTTAAGCAAGGTGGCTGCGGCTCTCGCCGACGGCCTGCGAGACCGCCACGCTTCGCGACGCAGTAGAATAGCGGCCGGCCTCCGAGTCCGTTTCCCGAACCGTCAACCGAGGGAGATATGGCACATGATCGAGAATCCTAATCGAGCCAGAGAAATCGTGATTGGGCTGGCGGTACTCGCCATCGGATCTTGCCCGCCTTCGCTGCTTGCTGAACCGACGAAGGTAACGGCTTTCAACTTCGTGAGAGCCGAGAGCGACGACCAGATGGAGAAGTACGCCGATGAGGCCGGCGGCGTGGGCAAGATCTTTCACATGCGCGAACCATGGTCGGTGGAACCGGATCAGCAGCCCACGATTCGAGGAAATCGTGACACGCTATACTCGATGGGCGTCTTCGACCTCACCACCCCGCTCGTCATCGTCAAGCCGGCATCACCCGACCGCTTTCAGTCGATGATGATGGTGAGCCAGGATCACTCGATTCCGGAGATGCAGCACGGTTCGGGAACCTTCACGATCTCGCAAGAGCAGATCGGCTCGCGGTACGTTTGGGTTGTGTTTCGCACCTTTGCGGACCCCAACGATCCGGAAGACATGAAGGCCGCCCATGCGTTGCAGGATCGCATCGAAGCTCGACAGGACGATCCGGGCAAGCTCGAGTTGCCCGACTGGGACCCCCAATCGCGAGACGAGGTGCGCGAGTTGCTCAATCAACTTGGCGCTCTGAGCATTACCGACTTTCGGGGTTACTTCGGGCGCAAAGAAAAGCTGGACCCGATCAAGCACCTGCTGGGCGCCGCCTACGGTTGGGGAGGCAACCCCGAGAAGGCCGCCATGTACGCTCAGGTCACGCCGGAGAAGAACGACGGCAACACACCGTACCTGCTGCAAGTAAAGGACGTGCCGGTCGACGGATTCTGGTCGGTAACGGTCTACAACGCGGACGGCTTCTTCGAGAAGAACCCGTACAACGCCTATTCTTTCAACAACAAGACCGCCGAGCCGAACACGGACGGTAGCTTTACGATCCACTTCGGCGGTGATCCGAAGGCCGTGAACTTCCTGCCGCTGACCGATGGGTGGAACTATACGGTACGAATGTATCAGCCGCGGCAGGAGATCATCGATGGAACGTGGAAGTTCCCTGCCGCCACCGCGGTCCCGTAGCTCGCTGGACCCGCGGCGAAATCTTCGAATCGCAGCTGACGGTTTTAGTCGTGCGGCGTCTTGCCGATCGGGGCTACGATTCCCAGCCGGCGCGCGTGCTCGACTGCCTCGCGCCGGTTGGATGCGCCGAGCTTCTGAAAGACGTTGCGAGCGTGCGACTTCACCGTTTCGGTCGAGATGTGCAGCTTGCCGGCAATCTCTTTGTTCTGCAGCCGCAATGCGAGCAGCTCGAGCACGTCGAGCTCGCGGTTGGTGAGCGGCTCGACCAGTCCTTGCGTCGAGGGCGGTTGCCTGACGTTTTGGATATCGGGCACTCCCGCCCCTGCGGTTAGAGCAGCTCGCACGGTTCGCGCGAAATCGGGCTCGGATCGATCGCCGCCCGTAGATTCGACGAGCTCATCGAGGGCGCTACCGAGCTCGAGAAACGGCTGAACGACCTTGCCGGGAGCAGCCACGGTGAGCGCGGCGTACCAGTCGGAGCGAGCCCCGCTGCTGTCACCCAAGCGCTGCCGGGCGACGGCGGACATTGCCAGAATGTTGGGCAGGTGAATGAAGTGATTGCACTTGCGGTTGGCTTCGGCGTATCCAGCGAGGAGATCGACGGCCTCGCGCAGGCCGCTGGTGGAGGACTCTGCGATCAAGACTCGGCAACGTGTGAGTCGCGGGATCTCGCAATACAGGGACATGGCGTACTTGTCGGTGGTGAGGTTGGATCGCTCCAACCAACCTCGGGCCGCGGCGACAGCCCCTCGATTGATCTCGACGTGAGCGCGAACCGAATTGGCGAGTGTAAGCTCACCCGGTTCGTGTTGTGCGTTGACGAAGCGGTCCAAGAACTCGAGATGTTCCTGCAGGCCGGCTTCGTCCCCCGCAGCGTCGGCGAACATGGCCGATATGCCGACCATGTCGATGATCACGCGGCGATGCGGAGCGAAGCTAAGCTCCAGCGCCGCTGCTGCGCACTCTCGAGCCGGCCCCCTCTCTCCGCGTAGATAGTGCGCCGAGGTG
Organism: Candidatus Binatia bacterium; assembly: GCA_028282445.1. Taxonomy (GTDB): domain Bacteria; phylum Desulfobacterota; class Binatia; order HRBIN30; family CADEER01; genus CADEER01. The sequence continues at coordinate 4,306 of JANQHZ010000231.1, forward strand.
GCAAAGCACAGGCCCCAGGCCTCCAGGTAACGCGAACCGCATGCGGTCGCCGCAGCGATCTGTTGACGGGATTCGTCGAGTACTTTGTCCGGTTCGAGGCTGAGCAGGTGGATCATCGACAGAGTTGCCCAATAGCGTGCCTTGCGAATTCCCTGCGGCAACGCCTCGTCGGTCAGGAAGGCCTCCGATTCTCGTACCGCTTCGTCTTTTCTGCCGACCATTTGAAGGCCGAGCGGGTAATGCAGGTTCAGCTCGGCGCGCGTCTTGATATCTTCGACGTCCACGTGGCGTCGCGCCGTCTCGAGGTGTTCGACGCAGGCTGGGCCATCTCCCTGGAACATAGCCAGGTGACCACGCAGGAAATCGAGCTCCCCCAGGTGATCCTCATGTCGCCCATCGGCACGGATTGCCTGGCCTATTCGATCGACGACGTCTGCCAGCTCGGCGAGTCGAAACTGGTGGTAAAAGACCCACGCGCGCGCGAGCTGTAATTGCGCCTGCCTGGCCTCGACCCCGTTCGGGAAGCGATCAAGCCACGATTTGACGGTATACCAACGATCTTGGCTCAGCTCTGTCTTGCGGTTGGTACGAACGAGCTCGACGGCAAGCTCAATATCGCCGGCCAAGAGCGCGTGTTTGATCGCTTCTTCGGCGAGGTCGTGGTCGGCGAACCATTCCGCAGCGCGACGGTGCAGCTCACGCACCTCTTCCCCGCCCTTTCGGCGCTGCAACTGGTCGCGGAGCAGTTGTCCGAACAAGTGGTGGAATCGAAACCAACGTCCCTCGCTATCCAGGTCGATGACAAAGAGGTTCCGGCGTCGGATCTCTTCCAGCGCCGCAGCA
>JANQHZ010000243.1 GCA_028282445.1 Candidatus Binatia bacterium
ACCGCCGGAATACCAAAGTGACCAGCAAGCGCGTCGAGCGAACGACGCCGCAGGGTCGGGAGCAGTCGTCGCGCCAAACGCAGCGTACAGAGAAAGTTGGCCGTGACCGGACGGTCGAGCACCTGCCGCCAGGCAGCATCGAGAAAGCCGCGGTCGAAACGTGCATTGTGTGCAACCAGGACGTGGTCGCCGGCGAACTCGGCAAACACGGGCAGAACTTCGTCGACCCGGGGCCGGCCGGCCAGCATCTCATCGCTGATTCCGGTCAGTCGCGTGATAAAGCTCGGCAACCGTCGCCCCGGATCTATCAGCTCGGCAAAGGTATCGACGACGCGACCGCCCGCGACCTTGACCGCGCCGATCTCGATGATCGAGTCGCCTCGCCCGGGGCCGCCGCCGGTCGTCTCGAGATCGACAACCACGAAGGTGGCGCTCGCAATCGGCTCGGCGAGCTGCTCGTGCACCGTCGCCCGCCAGCGCTGAACCTCGGCGTCGAAAACGAAGCGATCGTCGACACCCAGCATCGAGGCGACAAATCGCGGACCGAACTCCGGATCCGAGCCCGGCCGCGTAAACATCAAGTCGATCAGCTCGGCTACCGTCGCTCCCGACGGGCGCTCGAGCAAGTAGTCGTGAATCGCCTCGCGCATGGTTGTGAAGGGGATAGCAGAATCCGACCGGGGGCGAAAGTTCTACGAAAGCAACGGCGCGCCACCGTTCCACAAGCATCCAGTGTCGAGGGTGGACACTTCATCCAAACCGGGAAAACGGCCCGACCGACGAGGTCAGGAATCGGATCCGTAGAGAAAAGTCAGTAGGGCGCGGTCTGGACGATGGTAGTTTCCGATTCTCGCGGACTCGTTGCTCTGACGGCATCGACGGCCCTAAACGCGAGACAGGCCAGGGCAGTAGCTGCGCCAAGCACTCACGTTGTACGGTGCCCTGTAAGATGGTCCGAAGCCACTCGCTCCGTTGGCGCCTACTTGCCGCTACGCTGCTCTTCGCCCCACTATGGGGCAACGCAGCGCGCGCCCAGGATCGATTCGACTCGGCTCTGGGGCGAGTCTGTGCCCCGCCAGTTTCACGCGTTTGTTCTCTCGCGAACCCAACCCCGGACTGCGATCACAACGGCTCGCTGGACGGGTGCGACGTACCGGACTTCGCATTCATCGAAGCGATTCGGTTCCCAATGGAGCCGGCATCCAGAGCGACGACCGCCCTGGAGATCCCCGTACTGCTCGTCGATCTCGACGGAGACGGCGATCGCGACGCCGCGGTCGGAGACCAAAACGGTCTGCGCATTCTCCTCAACGATCACGACGACCTGAGCGTCGCCACCGTACTCCCCTACGACGTCTCTTGGCTGGATGCAGCCGATCTCGGAAACGACGGCGGCACCGACCTCGTGGTCGGGCAACGCTCATCGAAACCCACCGTCATCCTCGTCAACGACGGCAAGGGATCCTTCACTGAGGATGATCTTCTCGTCGCGTCCGCAAACAAGCTGAAGGTAACGGACCTCGACGGGGACCAACGGCCAGACCTGGTCGTGATCGGAGCCCAAACTTCGGTCCTGCTCGACGACGGCGGCGAGCGCTTCGGCAAGCGAGTCGATCTCGAGGGCGGATCGTCCGTGTCCGACTTTGCGATCGGCGACATCGACCGGGATGGAGACGTCGACCTGGTGGCCGTCCGGCTGTTCACCTTGCTGACCTGGGAGAACGAAGGCGACGGTTCATTCTCGGCACCGACGACCTACGACCTGTTTTCCACACGAGCTCGTCAAGTCGAGCTCCTCGAGCTCGACGACGACGACACTCCCGAAGTGGTCATCGGGGGAGCGCAAAATCGGATCTGGGTAATCTACGAGCTAGGCGGCCCTGCACGCGCCGGCGAAACACTCGGCGCCGCGGTGACTAACTTCCACAGCGGCGATGTGATCGGCGACGAGCGCAAAGACCTCCTGACAACGGTCCAAGGGAGGCCTACGTTGGCAATCCTGGAGGCTTCGTCGGCCGGGTTCGAACCTCCCGTATTCCTCGGGGTTCCGAACGGCCGTTCCTCGACCTCCGGGATCCCCGATGTGATCGGCGTCGGCCTGGGCGATATGGACGACGACGGCGACCAGGATGTCGCCGTCGTTATGGACTCCGACAAGGGCATCTCCGTGCTACGTCGCGATGCCCAAGAAGGTCTGCGCGCCGCGATCGACCTGATCGCCGCGCCCGGTGCTTCGGTGGCCGCGACCGGCGACCTCAACGAGGACGGTCGGGACGATCTGATTACGATCAGCGTGCGCCAACGAAGGATCGGACTCCGGCAGCTACAGGGCCGTCGATGGATCGAAGTGAACTTTGACGTGGCCGAGTCACCCCCGACCGCGGCCCTACTCGGCAACCTGACCGGCGACGATGTCGACCTTGCCATCGCCTTCTCCTCGGGCGAGATCTCGATCTATGAGAATTACAGCCGCTTCCTCTTCAATCCGACCCAGTCCCTGCGGGCGAGCACACCGCTCGGCGGTCTCGCCAGCTGTCGGATCAACGACGACGAGCACGCCGATCTAGTCACTTTGCGCAGCGACACAGGGCTGATCGAGGTCTTCCTGAACTCTCCGGACACGGGATTCGATGGTCCAATTGAAGTACACCCCGGCGCCGGGCCAGCATCCGGCCTCATCGTATCCGACTTCGACCTCGACGGATTCTGCGATCTACTCGTGCACCGGCACCTCGGTTCGCTCGACTTGCACTACGGAAGCGATACGCTCGAATTCGAAAGTCGATTCATCATCCCTCCAAGCAGCTCACCGGCCCTCATCGATGCGAATGCCGACGGGAAGCCCGATCTGGTCGTGGCCGACGGCGTCGGCCAGGCGGTGATCTACCTGAACGGCGGCGACCGCGTCTTTCGAGAACAAGGGCGATACGAGATCGGCGGCGCGGCTCGTGGGTTTGCCGTCGGAGACTTCAATCGCGACGGCTTCGACGACTTCGCCGCCGCCGTACCTCGCGGCATCGCACTAGCAGCAAATGCCGGCGGACTCGGATTCGCACCAGCGATCATCCGCGACGATCTAGATACATTCGACTACGACAGCCTGGTCGCGGGCAACTTCGACAACCGGCCTGGTATCGAATTGGCGGCGTTCGGCGACGCCGGCGCCTTCCGCATCTTCCGCAACGAGAGCCAAGAGCCCACGGCGGCAGATTGCGACGGCGACTGTGTTCCCGATAGCTGCCAACAAGATTCGGATGCAGACGGCGTTCCCGACTCTTGCGACCGCTGCAACGGTGCCGACGACCGCGTCGACTCGGACGGTGACAGCCTCCCCGACTGAGACGACAACTGCCCCTTCGACGTGAATACGGCCCAGGTCGACCGCGATCGCGACGGTGTAGGCGACGCATGCGACGAGTGCCCGAACGACCCCGAGTT
>JANQHZ010000327.1 GCA_028282445.1 Candidatus Binatia bacterium
CCGGTGATCGGCTCCACGACCATTGCCGCGATCTGATCGCCACCGCCTTCCCATTCGACGACGCGCTCGAGGTATTCGAGATGTCGCGCCGCGCACTCGTCGCCACCGTTGGTGCCGAAGATGCAGCGGTAGGGGTAGGGTTGTGGGACGTGAACAAAATCCGCTCCGCCCGGCACCTGCACCCATCCGCGCGGATCTCCGCCCGAAGCGGTCATCGCCGCGGTCGTACCACCGTGGTACGTCTGGTAATGGGTGACGATCTTGCGGCGGCCGGTGAACTGATGGGCGATCTTGAAAGCCGCCTCGTTTGCCTCCGCTCCGCCGAGCGTCAAGAAGCTGCGTGCGAGATCACCGGGGGTGATCTCCGCGAGAAGGCGAGCCAGGCGCGCTCGCGGTGGCGTGGAGAAGACCGGTGCGAAGGATGCGAGTTGTTCGGCTTGCTTCGAGATTGCGGCGAGCACGCGAGGATCCTGGTGGCCCAGGTTGTGACTGACGAAGCACGAGCTGAAATCGAGCATGTCGCGCCCGTCTTCGGTCGTGAAGCGAACGCCACTCGAAGAGACGACCCGCAGCGGCGACTGCTCCGGCTGGAAGCTCCACGAGTGGAAGAGGTTGTCGACTTCGTAACTGTCGAGATCCTCCGGGTTGGATGGGATATTTCGGAGATTGCGCATGTTCTGTCCTATCGTTCGACCTTCATCGCACGTTGTCGGTCCCGCGGTCCAGCGGGCGATCGACGACCATGCGCGTGTCGCGAGGGACTCAGTCGGGGGTGTTCGCCGACGATCGGAAGCGCCCGAGATCGAGCTCCGCGCGCATTTCGGCGGTCGCGTCTTTCATCAGATCGTCGAGAGGAATTCCGGTTGAATCGGCGATCCGATCGACGACATTGAAGGCCGCAATCACGGCGCAAGTGTCCAAGAACTCCTCGTCGGAGAGCACGACTCTCAACTCGGCGCGAGCTTGGTCGAGCGCCCGGTCGTCGTTGCGCATTACTGCCTCAGTGAAGGAAACCAGCTCGGCTGCGTGCGGGATTCCATCACGGGTGACGTTGCCGTTGACCGCCGACATGTCGATTTCGGTGCCGCTGATCTCGCCGCTCGCACGGAGCAGCATCGCGTGCGCCGTAGTTCAGTAAAAGCACTCGTTCATCGCCGATACGCGTGCGGCGACGAGCTCCATCTGGAGTCGGTTGAGGTGTCGGCGAACGCTCGCATCCGGGATCTCCGCCATCGACATGTAGTGAGTTGCACTCTCCTGCTGCAGCAAGCGAACGTGATCCGGGACCGAGGACAGCGCGCGGGCGATGTTGGGAACGAAGTCGCCGTCGTACAGATCCGCCTCCGGGCCGGTTGCGTTCTCGGGCAGCAGTATCGGAACCCAGGCGATGCCGCCGGTGAGATTCGCGGGCCGATAGCGTGACGGTGGTCCGGCGATCGGCTCGGGAAACGGCAGCGGGGCGAAGCCCAGTGCACGGCAGAAGCTGTCGATTCCGGCGGTGAACGTGACGATGCCGACGAGCTCGACGTAGCGGCCCTCCTCGATACCTTCGGTCCGGATCCGCTCGTACCACTCCCGTGACAATCGTTGCGGATCGAGGCGGATACGATGGGCGATCTCTACCAACGATTCCGGCAGCTCGCTGACCCGACGGTGCTCGCCGGTCGGTTGCTCGGGTGACAACGACGACTTGCGCTGCGCGCACAGGTCGCAGTCGAGAGCGTTGCGACTCTCGGCGGCGATCGCCAACCTTTCGGCGCCGGTGAACCAACAGCCGGGCCGTCGAAAGTAGTCCAACATCGCTTCGTGGGTACGCGCCAGATCGTCGCGCACGGCGACGCATGCGTCCGAATAATCGACCATCAGACCAGACATCATTCCGTGCCTTCCAGCCCTGGGGAAATCAAAGGAACCCGCCGGCGCGAGACCTCAGGATTCCGCCGCCTTGGCGTGCGCGATCTCGCCGAGCTTGGTTAGTCCGCGACCGTAGTCGGCTCCGACCATGGAGTCGAAGTCCACCAACAGGTCGAACACTTTTCCGATGAAATCGTTCGTGCCCTCCATCGCCCAAGTGACTCTCGTGCCCTTGCCGACTGGTTCGAAGTCGAAGGACACCTG
>JANQHZ010000402.1 GCA_028282445.1 Candidatus Binatia bacterium
CGGTACTAGAGATCGGGAAGAAGCTCGTGGCGATTGCCAGCTCGATCGGGTAGCTCCGCGTCGTCCGAATTCCGCAGTCCGAGTCCGATGAGCTTTGAACTCGACCGCATGGTCTGGATGGCCCAATGCGAACAGGATTTTGCGGGCCAAAACGGATGGCTGTCGTCGATCGAGCGAACGCGGGCTGAATCGATGCGCTTCACGAAACGTCGGATGGACTACATGCTCGGGCGTTGGACAGCGAAGACTACATTAGTGCGTATCTCGGGCTGGTCTTCGGCGACCGTCGACGAGCTCGCGCGCTACGAGGTACGCAACGCAGCCGATGGATCACCGCGCGCGTTCCTCGACGGTGGGACTGCCGGCTGGTCGATCGCCATGACCGACCGCGCGGGGTGGGGAGTTTGCGCCTTGGCTTCCCCCTCGATTGATATCGGTTGCGATCTGGAGCTGGTCGAGCCGCGCAGCGATCTTTTCATATCGGACTATCTGACATCGCCGGAACAGGAGGTGGTTCGTTCCGCCGCTCCCGGGGATGCGCGTGACCTACGAGCCAACTTGATGTGGTCCGCGAAAGAGAGTGCGCTGAAGGTGCTGCGAACCGGCCTCCGCCGGGACACGCGCTCGGTCGAGGTGTCGCTGATCGACGACGGTGCCGTACAAGAGTGGTCTCGACTGGTCGTCGCGTGCCTTCCCGGGCCGATCCTTTCAGGCTGGTGGAAGCGGTTTGGCCATTTCGTACTCACCGTCGCGTCGTCGTCGGAGCTACCGCCGCCGACTTGCCTCGGAGGCGACGATCGATTGTCGGCGGGTCGGCCGACCCATACATGGATGGAGCGCCCAACCCTCTGACAGTTGGTACCTAGGGTTGCGGGTGTTCGATCCGGCTAGAGGGTGGCAGCGCCGCTTCTCGAAATCGGGAATTGGATGCTCCCGATCTCTCTGCATGGGGAAGAATTCTTGACCCTACAGAGCTACGTTCTTGGTCGACGCTGCTGGCTCGTAATTTGGAGTTGAACTCACCGCAGTAACGTTTATTTGCAAGCCGTGATTCGGTCAGCGTTTCACAGAGAGGGGCAGAGTAAGTGCCGCGAAAGACATCGAAGGGCGTGTCCAAGCGCTCGCAACCACGGGGCCGCCGTCCGGTCTACTTCTTTGGCGACGGTCGTGCCGACGGTCGAGCCGATCAACGCGCGCTTCTAGGAGGTAAGGGGGCCAATCTCGCCGAGATGGTCCGCATCGGCGTACCGGTTCCACCCGGGTTTACGATTACGACTGAGGTATGCAAAGCGGTGTCCGCCGCCAAGGGCGAGTTCCCGGCCGGGCTCGATGCCGCTGTCGAGAAGAACCTCGCCAAGGTCGAGCGGTTGACCGACCGACGTTTCGGTTCGACCAAGCGGCCGCTGCTGCTGTCGGTGCGCTCCGGCGCGCGGGCATCGATGCCCGGGATGATGGATACGGTTCTCAACCTCGGTTTGAATCGCGCGACGTTGGAGGGCTTGGCCGAGGAGTCCAATAGCCCGCGATTCGCCTACGATTGTTATCGTCGGCTCCTGGCTATGTTCGGCGACGTAGTCCTCGGCCTGGGGCCGGAGGATGGTGGGGAGCTGAGTCCTTTCGAGCAGATTCTCGGCGACATGAAGACGGCGCGCGGCGTGGCGCTGGATACCGAGCTCGACGAGGGCGATTTGGCCAAGCTGTGCAAGAGCTACGAGGATCTGATCGCTCGGCGCAGCGGGCGCCCGTTTCCGCAGGATCCGGTCGAGCAGCTTTGGATGGCGGTTGGCGCTGTCTTTCGCAGCTGGGACGGCGCTCGCGCGATCTCGTACCGCAAGATGCAGGGGATTCCCCACGATTGGGGTACTGCGGCCAATGTGCAGGCGATGGTGTTCGGAAACCTCGGAGACGACTGTGCCACCGGGGTGTTGTTCACAAGGGATCCAAGGACCGGCGAGAAGGGTCTCTACGGCGAGTTTCTGGTCAACGCGCAGGGAGAGGACGTCGTCGCCGGAATTCGGACTCCGCAGCCGATCACGCTCGCGGCCTCGCGCCGGCACGCCGAATCTCATGGCCTGACCGAAGCGGGCCGGCGGTCCGACGCGCTCTCGCTCGAGGAGGCGATGCCGCGTTGTTACCGCGAATTGCGCGCAATCGCGCGACGTCTCGAGAAGCACTACGGCGACATGCAGGACATCGAGTTCACCATCGAACGCGGACGGCTGCTCATCTTGCAGACCCGAACCGGCAAGCGCACGGTCGCAGCGGCCGTCAAGATCGCGGTCGATCTCGTCAAGGAGAAGGTGATCGATCGCGAGGCGGCCGTGTTGCGGGTTCAGCCACCCGACCTGCTCCAAATGCTGCACCCGCAGATCGACCGTTCCACTCCCTTGAAAGCGATCGCCAAGGGGCTGCCGGCTTCCCCCGGCGCGGTGTCGGGCGAGGTCGTTTTCGATGCGCCGACAGCGGTTGCGAACGCTGAAGCCGGCCAGAAGACGATTCTGGTACGCGTCGAGACCTCGCCCGAGGACATCGATGGGATCCACTCCTCGCAAGGAATTCTGACGGCCCGTGGCGGCATGACCTCGCACGCTGCGGTGGTCGCGCGCGGGATGGGGAAGTGCTGTGTCGTCGGCTGTGGCGATCTGGAGATCGACTACGAGCGGCAGCAGATGAAGCTCGGCGGCCGCAAGATCTCTCGCGGCGAGGTGGTCACGCTGGACGGCTCGACCGGCGAGATTTTCCTTGGGCGCGTGCCGACGACGCGGCGCGAGCTAGGCAAGGACTTCGGTACCTTCATGCGCTGGGCGGACGGTTTCAGGCGTCTCGGGGTGCGCGCCAACGCGGAGACACCTCACGACGCCGCGGTGGCGAGGCACTTCGGCGCCGAAGGCATCGGGCTCTGTCGCACCGAGCACATGTTCTTCGAGGGGGACCGGATCGACATCGTGCGCGAGATGATTCTCGCACCGGACCAAGACGGTCGAGATCGAGCGCTCGCCAAGCTGTTGCCGATCCAGAAAGGCGACTTCCTGGCGATCTTGCGTTCGATGGCGGGACTGCCGGTGACGATCCGGCTACTCGATCCGCCTTTGCACGAGTTCCTTCCGAATACCGATAAGGAGATCAAAGCAGTAAGCGTCGGCATGGGTGTATCGGCGCGCCACATCCGACAGCTGGTCGAGGCGATGCGGGAGGCCAACCCGATGCTCGGCCACCGCGGTTGCCGGCTCGGGATCAGCTTTCCCGAGATCTACGCGATGCAGACGCGCGCCGTCGTCGAAGCTGCGATCGAACTGCGGCGCGAGGGTGTTCGCGTAGCGCCGGAGATCATGATCCCGCTGGTCAGTCACGAGAAAGAGCTCGAGATCCTGCGCAATGTCGTCGAGAAGGCGGCTACCGATGCGGCCAAACGGTACGGGCGAAAGTACTCGATCCCGGTCGGCACGATGATCGAGTTGCCGTGCGCGGCACTCACCGCCGACGAGATCGCCCAGCACGCCGATTTCTTCTCGCTCGGGACCAACGACCTCACCCAAACCGCCTTGGGCTTGAGTCGCGACGATGCGGCGCGGTTTCTATTCCCCTACGTCACCCGGGGGATCTACCAACACGATCCATTCGTGAGCATCGACCGGAAGCGTGTCGGCGAGCTGGTGCGTACCGCGGTCGATCGAGGTCGCTCGGTCAAGCCGGAGTTGTCGATCGGCTTGTGCGGCGAGCACGGCGGCGACCCCGACTCGATTCATTTCTGCAACGAGGTAGGTTTGGATTACGTGTCGTGTTCGCCTTTTCGAGTACCGATCGCCCGCCTCGCGGCTGCCCACGCCGCCTTGCGTGAGGACGACCGGAAAACGCGCAAGCGCAAGGCACGTTAGCGGGCATCTTCTTGAGAACTCTATTGCTGAATACGGGAGGGCGGAATGGCTCTTGATCGCGAGACTTTGGAGGCCACACTCGACGCGCTGCACGAGTTCGCCACGCATCATCTGTCGAACGAGCGATTGCTCGAGCTGGATGCGGCCGACGAGTTTCCGGAGGAAACGGTTCGTCGGATGCAGGGACCCGAGCTGGGCATCCAGCTCCTTTTTCTGCCCGAAGAATACAACGGAATGGGCGGAGGGGCCTTCGAGATCTACCGCCTTTGTGAAGAGATGGCGCGGCTCGACGTCGGTGTCGCGACCGGCGTGTTGGCGACCTTTCTCGGCAGCGACCCGATCAGTGTCGGCGGCACGCCGGAGCAGAAGACGCAGTGGCTGACCAGGATCGCCGACGAAGGGATCTTGATGGCGTACGGGGCGACTGAGCCGCAGGCGGGCAGCGACCTGGGAGCGCTGAAAACGACCGCTACGCCGATCGAAGAGAATGGCGAGGTCGTCGCCTACAAGTTGGACGGCCGCAAGCAGTGGATCAGCAACGGCGGCGTTGCCGACGTCACCACAATTCTGGCGAACGCCCCGGGTGGGCCGAGCTGGTTCATCGTCGAGAAGGGCACCGAGGGGTTCAGTCACGGCAAGCCGGAGGACAAGCACGGAATCCGTGCCAGCAACACCGCTGCGTTGTGGCTCGACGATGTTCGCGTCGGTGTGGATCGACTCGTCGGTGGCGTCGAGGGACAGGGCCTGGCGCAAGCGCAGGCGGTGTTCGGCTACACCAGGCTCATGGTGGCCGCCTTCGGGCTCGGCGCCGGCTGGTCGGCGCTCGACAAGGCGACTGCGTACTCGGTCGACCGCATCCAGGCCGGTGGCCCGCTTTCCGAGAAGCAAGGATATACGCACAAGCTGATCGTGCCTTTCGCGGCCCGTCTGGAGGCGGCGCGGGCCTACATCGAGGAAACCGCGCAACGCCTCGACTCCAGCGAGGGGACCCTCATGACCGAGGGGGCGATCGCGAAATATCTGGCGACCGAGACCGGCAACGCGGCCGCGGAGGCGGCCATTCAGGCGCTCGGCGGCTACGGCTACACCAAGGAGTATCTCGTCGAGAAGATCAAGCGAGACGTTCGCATCACGACGATCTACGAGGGGACTTCGGAGATCATGGAGATGACCATCGGGCGCGACCGCTGGCAGATGAACATCAAGAGCCGCGGCCGCTTCTACGAGGATCAGGCGCGTGAGCTGGCGGCGATGAGCGGCCGTCATCCGCGCATCGGTGCCGACATTGCGGCGCTGGCGCTGCGTGCGCTGGGTGTGGTCTTCGAACGGTGCCGCACCGCACGCCTGACTCGCAATCAACACGTGCTGTTCCGACTCGGCGAGCTGGTTGCCTATGCCGAGGCGGCGGCGGCGATGGCGCGACGCGCGGCAAGCGCGGCCGAGGACACTCTGGATCCGCTGGCGCACCGCCGATTCGACGCTTCGGCGATCGCCTGCATGAGCCGTATTTTTGCCCGGGAGGCAGCGCTCAAGGTCGCGACCGACGGCATTCGATGGGTTCGGGGCGCCAGCGGTGTCGATGAGCAGGACCTCGCCGCATTTGCCGCCGAGTTGGGAATGCCGGCGATTCAGAAGGTTCAGAACGGCCTGATCGCGGACATGAACCACACGGCCAACGAGTTGTACAGCCGAGAAGACGAAGAGGATGAAGCGGCCGCCGAATGAGCGTTCGCGGAAGTAGAGTATGACTGAGCAAACCGGACACAAAGCCATCGCCATCGTCGGCGTCAGCGCGATTCTACCCGACGCCCCCGACGCAGCAGCCTTCTGGCGCAACGTCAAAGACGGACGCTACTCGATCTCCGAGGTCGACCCGGCTCGTTGGGATCCGGCGCTCTACTACGACGCCGATCACGGCGCCGAAGGGAAGACCTACTCCACCATCGGAGGTTGGGTGCGCGACTGGTCGTGGGAGCCGATGAAGTGGCGGCTGCCGATTCCACCGACGGTTGCCGACGCCATGGACGACGCTCAGAAGTGGGGCGTAGCGTGCACACGCGCGCTGCTCGAGGACTACGGGTATCCCGAAAGACCTCTGAACACCGAGCGCACCGCGGTCATCCTCGGCAACGCGATGGCGGGCGAGAATCACTACCGCACTGCCCTGCGGATTCAATTTCCGGAGATCGCGGCCTCGTTGCAGCGCGCCGAGTCCTTCGGCGCGCTGCCGGAGGACGTACGCAACGCCATCGAGGCGGAGCTTGCCAAGGGCTTTTCGGAACGGCTGCCGGCAACCAGCGAAGACACCATGCCGGGCGAGCTCGCCAACTGTCTGGCCGGGCGGATCGCCAACCTGTTCAATCTGCGCGGACCGAACTTCGTTTGCGATGCGGCGTGCGCTTCGGCGTTGGCCGCCATCGACGCGGCGACCGAGGGATTGATCGAGAACGAGTTCGACGCCGTCATCACGGGCGGCATCGATCGCAACATGGGTCCGACTACGTTCGTCAAGTTCAGCAAGATCGGTGCGCTCTCCGCGACCGGTACCCGCCCTTACGCGGACGGCGCCGATGGATTCGTCATGGGCGAGGGCGCTGCGCTCTTCATGCTGAAGCGCCTCGCGGATGCCGAGCGCGATGGCGACAAGGTCTACGCCGTTCTGCGCGGCGTGGCCGGATCCAGCGACGGCAAGGGGAAGGGGATTACCGCGCCGAATCCGGTTGGGCAGAAGCTCGCGATCGAGCGTGCCTGGCGGTCGGCCGGGGTGTCGCCGGCCACCGTTGGGATGGTCGAAGGGCACGGTACGTCGACCAAGGTCGGCGATGTCGTCGAGGTGCAGACCCTGATCGACGTCCTCGCCGAGTTCAACCTGGCGCCGGGATCGGTGGCGCTCGGATCGGTCAAGTCGAACATCGGGCACCTGAAAGGCGCGGCGGGTGCTGCCGGGTTGCTCAAGGCGGTGATGGCTCTGCACGAGCGGGTTCTGCCACCGAGTGTGAACTTCGAGAAGCCCAACCCAAACATCGATTTTTCGAGCGCCGCACTCAAGGTGAACACCGAGCTGCGCCCGTGGGAGACTTCCAACGGCGAGCCGCGTCGCGCCGGTGTCAGTGCCTTCGGTTTCGGCGGCACCAATTTCCATGCCGTGGTCGAGGAATATGTACCCGGCAACATCGACACGACCGTTCGCGCGGCGGTGTCGGTCGCCGCAGCGCCGGCCGTTTCCGGTCCGGTCGTTGGCGCGAGCGAGGCGCCCGTACCGATGCGCGGGGCGGTCGTTGTCGGTGCGTCCGATGTCGCCGGCCTGGTGCGACGACTGAAGGCGCTCGCCGAGGATGCCGGCGCCGGTAAAGCGCCTGCACCGGAGCTGCCGTCGCAAGAGGATCTCGGTGCCGCGGAGCGTATCGCGATCGACTACGGCGATGCCGACGAGCTCGCCGCCAAAGCCGCCAAGGCTCTGACGGCGCTGGAGCGGGACATTCCGGCTATGTGGAAGGCGCTGCGTGCGCAGGGAGTCTACCGCGGAAGCGGAGCGGCGCCGAAAGTTGCCTTCCTCTACCCGGGACAGGGCTCGCAGTACGCCGGCATGCTCGGCGATCTTCGCGATCGTTCGAGCACGGTTGCGCAGGTGATCGACGCCGCCGATCGGACGATGGAGCCACTGATCGGTAAGCCGCTCTCCTCGATCCTCTACGATGCCGACAGCGCGCGAGCCGAAGAGGCGCTCAAGCAGACCGAAATCACCCAGCCGGCCGTCCTCACCATCGACGCTGCCTTGACCCGCTTGCTGGCCGACTTCGGCCTCGAGCCGGACATGGTGATGGGACACAGCCTCGGCGAATACGGAGCGCTGGTTGCTTCTCGCGCCCTGCCCTTCGATCAGGCGCTCGAGGCGGTCAGCGCACGTGGTCGGGGAATGACGGACGTCTCGATGGACGACAACGGCTTGATGGCCGCCGTCTTCGCCCCCATGGAGGAGGTGGAGGCGACGCTCGCCAAGCTCGACGGATACGTCGTCGTCGCGAATATCAACAGCAAGAGTCAGGCCGTCGTGGGAGGCGCCACGGCGGCGGTCGAGAGCGCGATGGCGGCTTTCGAGGCGGCGGGATATACCGCCGTTCGCCTGCCGGTGAGTCATGCCTTTCACACCACCATCGTCGCCGATGCGAGCGGGCCGCTCAGCGAGGTGCTCCGGCGTCTCGACCTGACCGCACCCGCAATCCCCTTGGTTGCCAACGTCAATGGCGAGTTCTACCCGACCGGAGACGGGGCGCCGCCACAGATGGTCGATATCCTCGCGCAGCAGGTCGCGTCGCCGGTGCAGTTCATCCGTGGAGCGGAGACGCTGTACGAAGCCGGCGCGCGCGTATTCGTCGAAGTCGGCCCAAAGAAGGCTCTGCACGGCTTCATCGAGGACATCTTCTCGGATCGCGACGACGTCATCGCACTCTTCACCAATCACCCGAAGGTCGGAGACGTGGCGTCGTTCAATCAGGCGCTGTGCGGGCTTTGGGCGGCCGGATTGGGTGTCGCGCGTGAATCGATGCAGCGCGCCGCCGCCTCGGCCGCGAGCGTTC
>JANQHZ010000408.1 GCA_028282445.1 Candidatus Binatia bacterium
AACGGCGTCGGCGGCGACGTCGACTTCTTCTTCACCTCGTCGGGATCGGTGTATCCATTGTCGAAGAGTCCGCAGTAGGTCAGCGTCCGATCGGCCGCACTGGCAAAGGCGTCCGGGTACGCACGCGGCGGATCGAAGCGAACCACGGTCGGGTCGTTGTAGACTTGGTTGGTGTAGACGAGCTCGGGCTCCGCATCATCCACCTCCGAGCCCTCCAGCGAGGTATTGACCGCAGAAACCAACTCGTCGATCGATACCTTGCCGTCACCATTGGCATCGCCCGGCCGACAGGTCTGAACGCCCGCGTTGCCCAAGGATATGTTGACGCAACGGGTGAGGTCGTTGATTCCGACACGCGCGTCGCCGTCGCAATCACCCATCGACGGCGGCAGCAGCCTCACGCACGGAGACCCGGCGCATACGTCGGGCACCTCGATCGAGGTTTCGGGGATCGGCGAGCAAGCCTCACCGTCGTTGGCGCCACCGTCACAGGCGAATCGTCCCGCGAAAACCCGGAAGCGCTTGCCGCGCTGGTGGTTGTGCGAATTGAGCTCGAAGAGACGTCCATTCGGCGGAAAAACGTGGTGATTGCAGATCTCCTCGGCGGCAAACGGCGGAGTTCTCATCGCGAAGATGTCGCTGCTGTTGAAGATCCCACGCACGCGGTGAATCTGATCTTCCGGCTCGGCGAAATCGAAGTTGGTCCAAGCCTCCAACTTTCCTTCCTCGTCGGTGAGGTTGAAGGCATGGGAGTTCCAAATCAGCAGTCCCTTGGTCGGCAACTCGCCGAAGACTCCGTCCGGGTAGCTCTGCTCGAACGATGCTTCCTGCGTCCCCGGAAATCCGATCTGCGAGGTGGACAGGTCGGGCGGGCCGAACCCGATACAGGCAATCGAGCGCCTCGGCTCGCTCCCACACAGCCCCTCTCCGCAGAAATCGAGGTCGGTGGGTTCGCACGCCTGCCCTTCCTTGGCGCCGCCGCGACACTTGTACTCGCCCCACGACGGATCGTCGTAGGCCGCAGTCCCGGTGTAGTAGGTGACGATCAGGTGGTGGCTGACCGGGTCTTGTCGAATCTGGCTCCGATTGAAGCGGAAACGCTCGCCGTCGGCGGATAGAAATCGCTCCGGAATCCCTTCCGAGATGTCGAAGTAACTAGCGAAGCAAACCTCGTCCTCGCTGTTCGCCGGCAGATACCACTTCGGCATCCGAATCTGTCGTCCTTCGGCGGGGTCGGGCGGCGGCAGCGGAACGATGGACAGCGGCTTGGCCGGCGGCAGGCAGGCGTCGAGCAACTCGCCGGTTCCGGCGACGGTGCCCTCGCGCGGCGCCCCTTGCTCGATCCACTCGCGCAACGCCTCGAGCTCGTTGGTGGTCAACGGCTCCACGCCGAGCGGCATCGGCCGCACCGGGGCTTCCCACTGATCCGGCAAGGTCGCGGCGGCGAGATTGAGGAAGAGCAGGCTCTGGTCTTTCTGGCCGGGGACCACCCGTTTGAGGCCCGGAATGCTGCCCTCTGGTACGGACGTGGCCGGCTGCTCGACCAGATTCTCCCAAGAGACGTCGGCCGACAGATCCAGGCCACCGGCGGCAGCACTGCCGTGGCAGTTCATGTCGGTGCAGCCGCGATTCTCAAAAATCGCCTCTTGGATCAGTTCGTACGTACTGTCGAAAGTCTTGTCGCAGTCCTGTCCGACGCTGGTCCCGACCGAGGCCAGTACCAGCACGATGGACGCCGCGGCGCCAAACACCATGCGATCGAGCATCATTTTCCCCTTCCAGTAATACCGGTCCCCAACGAGCTGCCCCTCTATCTTTACGAGCGAGCACACCTGCCGCAATTGCCGTACCGCCCAAGCCGCCGAAATCGGACCTTACAGTGCAATTCTCAGCGGTCGAACTGCCGCTACCCACTCTCGGTTCTCACCGGCCAGTGTCCCGACCGGCCGTCGGGAGACTCGTCAGTCGCCGAATCAGGCCGACGGTGGCGCGAGGAGGAGCCTTCGCCCGCCAGGGGGGCCGGGGGACTACTCATCGGTTATCGCGGGCGGGGCGGTCGAGGATTGATTGCTCCAAGGCGCGCAACAGGCTTCAACATAGATTGCCGGCCGACGAGTCCAAGGCCGACCCAGTCCTCGACAAATGAAGAGCCCTCCATTTCACGGGAGTCGTAACTCTCACGCAGCACCCCCCGCTCGGAAACAACGCTACGGTATCCGCCGTCTCCTGGCGGCCGCTCTACTGTGCTGCGGCCTCGTCGCCTGTGGCGACGCCTCGTTCTTCGTCTCGTTCCGATCGGGGATCGTCGTCTCCGATCCGAGCTGTAGCAGCTCGGGCGGGTCGTTCGACCTCAGGGAAACCGGCGGACTCCTGGTTATCGTCGCCTTCGAATCGGACACCGTCATCGTCCGATCGGGTGGCGGCGGAGGATGCGGCGCCCTTCGACGCGGCGGAGTCGTTCGAGTGAGCGGCCGCGAATCCGGCGGCGTCCTAGAAGCCGACGAGATCGTCGTCGAGTGATGAAACCGGAGCGGCCGGGACTGGCCGCTTCCAACACTCGACAGCGTGTCGCAACCATCCCGCAATCGCGAGCGTTGAACGAGCCCGCTAGAGGTCCGGCCGAAAAATGGCCCCGAGGCGAAAATCGGCAGGCGCCGCGAGCGCAAGGAGTGAAATGCGAAGGCGTATCTCTCGATACGTCGAGCGTTTCGCGACG
>JANQHZ010000423.1 GCA_028282445.1 Candidatus Binatia bacterium
TCGGACTCGCGAAATCGAAGACGAATTCAACGGTTGCCATGTCGGTTCCTTTCCGTAGGGCTCGAGTGCGTTCGCGGAGAGCCGGGTGACGAGGCGGGACACCCTAACCTAACGAATGCGGTTTCGGTAGGACATCGCATCGATGCCTCGCTGCTTCTTTCGAGCGAAAATTTCACCAGTATTGCGGCGGTGCTGCTGCGCGGGCTATGCACCGCTCATGAAGCCTCGTCGAGCCCCGCCGGGTTCCAGAGTGGCCCGCCGGCCGGACAGCCCGCGGATTCTGTTGCTGGCGGCAGCCTCGGTCGTGATGATCCTGCTGGGGTGCCGGAGTGCGAGCGCTCAGTGTGCGGGCGATTGCAACGGTGACGGGCGCATCGTCGTTTCCGAGCTGGTGCGAGGCGTCAATATCCTTCTCGGGCGAATTGCCGTCGATGCGTGCCCCTTGTTCGATGCAAATGGGGACGGGACGGTCGCGATCAACGAACTGGTCCGTGCTGTCGGGTTCGCGTTGGGGGGCTGCCCGGCCCCGGATATCGTACTCGAGGTGGTGCCCGGAGCTCTGCTGCTGCCGATGGACGCGCCGGATCCGGTGATGGAAGTCCGTGCCTACACCAGCGGAGGCGACCGGATCGACGCGTCTACGCTCGATATCGAATGGCAGACGAGCGATCCTGTTTTCGCCGTCGTCGCGGTCGAACCGGACCAGACGCTCCTCCAGGTGGCGAATACGCTTGGGGCAGCGACGATCACTGCGCGGCTCGCGGGTTTCCCGGAGGTCGTGTCTCCATTGGTGAGCGTCGTCAGAGCGTCGTTGCATCCCGACGCCCAGCTGATTCCTGACTCGCACGTCATCTTTCCGCCGGAGGTTCCGGCCGGCGTCGACTTCGAGCTCGGCGATCTCGCGGATATCGAGCCGGCCGATGCGGATGGGGAAGCAAGTTTTGGGGGGTTCACCGAGAGCGAGATCGCCGCGCTGATGGACGTCTCGGACGAGCTGGTCGTCACATACCCGGTCGTCTTGCGTGGAGAGCCGCCAATGATTGGCGAACGACTGGTTGGCGCAGGGTCCGCACCCATTGCTGGAATCGTTCGCTCGGTCGAGACGCGCGGCGACTTCTCTCTCGTGCAGATCGAGGTCTCGCAGCCACAGGAGCTGTTCGAAGCGATCAACTTCGAGATCAGTGCCGAGGAGCTGATCTCCACCGGTCAATTGCAGCCCTTCGACTCGTCACCGTGGGAAAGCGATGCGCCATTGAACGACGAAGCGGCACTTTCCACTACTGGCGTCACGGTCGGTCCGTTTGTCTGCAAGCCAATCGGCTTGGGGGTCGTACCGACCTTTACACAGATACCGAGCGCCACGGACACCTACTTCGGACCGATTTGGGATGGCAAGCTCGAGATGGACGGTTTCTCGGTCGAAGAGTTCTTCTTCAAGATCGGGGTCATCGCGCGTGCATCGTTTCGTCCGGAGATCCGCCTCACGTCGGGTGTCGCGGTTCAATTCACCTGCGACCTCTCCGATGCGAATCGCATCAAAGAAACGATCCCGGTTTCTGGGCCTCTGTCGGTTTTGCTGGCGCCCTACGTCGAGGGGCTGATTACGATTCCAGTGAAGGCGAACGTGAGCGGCGGTGCCACCAGTCGCTACGGAGTTCGAGTGGGCTTCGATCTCGCGTACTGGGCGGGTGGAACCTACACCTCACAGGACGGCTGGATCCCGCTCTGCCCGGATTGGCAGACGTGTTCCCGCAACAATCACGAGGCCGAGGTCGTGTGGGAATCCGATGAATCGGGGAGCCAGCTGACCATCGAAGGCGATTCCGGCGGGCAGCTGGCCGCCGATGTCGGCGTGCAGGCCGGGGGGACGGTATTCGACAAGATCGCCAAGATCCCCGGTCTGCGGCGAGTGCTGAATCAAGCGGCGCGGGTGCTGCAGGAGAAGGGCAAGGTACCCGTCCTTCGCGGGCGCGTCGGCCCGATCGCTGTTACTCGCTGGCACAATGCCCGGCGCACGGCCTTCATCGAGGCGAGCGAGGCGGCGGCGAATCTGATCGTACGTGGCGACCTGAGGGCCAGGTTCGATTCGCTGAATTCGTACCTGGTGTCGGGCCTGGGGCTCGCCGGTGTCCGCTCCCTGCCGCTGCTGGAGATCGTGCCGTTTCAGTTCTCGCAGCCCTACCGCATCCTTCGCGAGGAAACGCTGACGGTCGGCGGCCGGCAGTTGTCCACGGGTGACGACGAGGTAGTGGCGGCTCCCGATACGTCGTTGCAGATTGTCTCAACGGTGGAGCGCGACTTCGTCAACATCTCCCTGATCGAACTATTCTTCGCGGACGATACGAGCCCGCATACGGATTTTCCAAGTCGCGGCGAGGTGTGGATCGATGGAGCTCCGGTGGCAGCGCTGAGCCCGTCAGGAAACTCGTTTACGCTTTCGGGTTCGTTGGAGGTCACGCCGGAAATCTGTGCGATGGCGGAGACCGAGCAAGTCGAAGCGAAGATCATCGCCTACAACGAGATGTTTAGTCTCGTACCAACTTCGAACTATGTCGGACGTTTCCGCATCTCCTGCGACCAGACCAACATGGCGCCGGTCGTCGACGCGGGGCCCGACATGACGGTCGAGTTTCCCGGACCGGTGACCTTGAACGGCATGGTCTCGGACGACGGCTTGCCCGATCCGCCGGGAGAGCTCTTGATCGGTTGGAACAAGGCGATGGGGATCGGCACCGTCGAATTTGCCGATCCGCTCTCGCCGGTCACGACCGCGACCTTTTCCAGGCTCGGGACTTTCGTGCTGGAGTTGATCGCGCGCGACTTCGTCGCCACGACGCGCGACGAGGTCGTCATTACGGTTGTGGAGCCAGCGGTCGCGGAGTGCGATTTCGATGTCGATACGACCGAGCTGTTTTTCGATGGGCTGGTGAACGCCGCGATCGACACTCGGGGGGAAGTCGAAGAGGATCGCTTCCATTTCGGGGTAGGCCCGTTCGAGGGCGGTCTCGTGGGACGTTCGCTCACCTATGAAGCCGACATCACGAGCGTGCGTCAGCGGCAGAGAGGGAACATCCGTCGGCGAGTGGTCGGCGAATTCCGGGCCACGGTGAACGCGAATTGCACCGCGCTCGAGAGTTACGAAGTGCACTACATCGACAGCAATCGAGAGATCGGAGATCCTAGCGCGACATTCGAAGAAGTGACGGTTCGCGGCGCCGATCTCCCGTTCCGAAGAGAGACCAATTTCTTTGCCATCTTCTCGGAAAGCGGAGCGGCGGTTTGCGACTCGCTTACCAGCCTCGAGTATCGTCGAGTGCATCAGGAGGAAGAGATCGCAACCTTGCTAGGATTCTCCTGCGACGACATCAGTCGCGTCGAAGTCGAGATCGGCTCCCTCGACGGCGGATAGTCCGTCGCCGCGGCAGAGCTTGGGCAACGATAGCCGTAGAGCGGAGGCGTGACGGACGCGGCCGGTGACTCGCTCGTGTAGCGAGCAGGTTTTCATCGATTCGACCTCTTCGAGGCCCGCGGCCGCCACCTCAGGGCGCGCAATCTTTGACGCCCATGTCGTCTAGCGTCACGCGCACGGCAGCTACCGCCTCGCGGATATCCGCAGGATTTACTTGTCCGATGCATCCGATGCGGAAGGTGTCCAACTCGCTGAGCTTGCCCGGGTAAATGATGAAGCCTCGTGCGACGAGTCGCGCGTAGAATGCAGTAAAGTCGAAGTTGGGGTCACGGGGCGTTTGGAAGGCCACGATGATGGGAGCCTGGGCCTCGTCGGGGATCGCCGTCTCGAACCCCAAGCTGCGCATGCCATCGACCAGTGCACGGCAGTTTTCACCGTATCGGGCGCCGCGTCCGGCCACGCCGCCTTCCTCGCGATGCGCCGCGAGGGCTCGGTCGAGCGCCGCGAGCACCTGCGTTGGCGGGGTGAACCGCCACTGCCCGTTTCGCTCCATGGTTTGCCACTGGTCGTGAAGGTCTAAGCTCAGCGATCGCGAGTTCCCTTTCGCCCGTTCGAGAGCGTCCTTTCGGATCACGGTGAGGCCCACTCCGGGGGCGCCTTCGAGGCACTTGTTGCTCGACGTTACCACGGCATCGAACGGCACGTCGCGAGCGCTCAGCGGGACCGCTCCGAAGGCGCTCATGGCATCGATCAAGAGCCGACGCCCGGATCGCGCAACGACATCGGCGATCGCCTCGATCGGGTTCAGGATCCCGGTCGTGGTCTCGCAGTGCGCGGCGGCCACATGGCTTACGGACGGATCGCTTTCCAACAGTGCCGAGACTTCGCCGGGGTCGATCGGTTCGGTCTCTCGCCACTCTCGCGCAGTCGCATCGATGCCGGCGACGCGACAGATCTCGAGCATCCGACGTCCGTACGTTCCGTTGACGAGCACCAGCAGCTTGCCGTCTCGCGGCACGAGCGTGCCCACGGTCGCTTCGATCGCGAAGGTTCCACTGCCTTGTAGTGGCACGCAGACGTGGGAATCTTCGGCCTCGGCGATCCGCAAGATCTCGGCTCGCACGCGCGCGTTCAGCTCGATGAAAGCCCGGTCGCGCGAGCCCCAGTCGCTCAACATCGCCTCACGGGTAGCCTGTGACGTCGTCAGCGGCCCCGGGGTCAGCAGCAGCGGTCGGTCTTGGCGACTCATGTTTCTCGCTTCAGCGGTGGCTCACTTGAAGGCTCGCGGATAGCAGAGCGCGTGCTCACAACGCAAGGATCGGTTCGGGAGGGAAGCGGACCGGTGGCGGCAATGTTGGTGTGACGGAAATGCCGCTGCGCGGCATAGGCGGAGGCGAAGGCTAGGTCGAGGCTGAGGGTCGTAGTCGCGCAGGGCGCGACGGCTATTGCCGCGCCCGACCCAGTCCTACAATCCTCAGCCTTCGCCTCGCCTCAGCCGCAGCCCGGATGAGGACATTCGCTGATCTCGGTGTGGTCCGTGCTTCGGCACTACCCGAAAGCGGGACGGACTGTTCGCTTGCAATCAAACTATCCCACTGCCTTCGCGAGCACCGTGGGATGGACGAGTGCCCGTACTTGCGGCAAAGGTCTCGGGTATGGATCGACCGTTTCTCGACGATAGCTTCCACATCCCGTGGTCCCGACTGACTGCCGATCGGGTAGTTCCCGACATCACGGCTGCGATCGACGCGGCTCAGAAGCGCATCGACGCGCTCGCGACCGATGTAGAACCCGAAGGCGGCCTGACCTTCGAGAATACGCTGATGGAGCTCGAAGCTGCGACTGAGTCGGTGTCGCGCCCATGGGGGCGGGTGTCTCACCTCGACGCGGTTTGCAACTCCGACGAGTTACGGGCAGCGCACAACGAAATGCTCCCCAAGGTTTCCGAATTCTTCTCTCGGGTGCCGCTCAACGCGGGCCTGTGGAGCCGCATCAAGGCGTACAGCGAGACCGACGACGCGATACGCCTG
>JANQHZ010000438.1 GCA_028282445.1 Candidatus Binatia bacterium
CTGGATCCGCTTTGCTTCCGCTCTGATTCGATCGTTGGGGTTGCCGGCATCATCAATGCTTGGCGGGCGGGGAAAGTGGCGATCGCCAATGCTCCCGGCGCCGGAATCGCCGACGACAAGGCCGTCTATACGGTCGTGCCCGACCTGATTCGATACTACCTCGGGGAGCGACCGATCTTGGAGAACGTTCCAACCTACCAGATGAGCCGTCCGGACGAGCGCGCCTTCGTCCTCGACAACCTCCAGAAGATGGTCGTCAAGGAGGTGAGCGCTTCGGGAGGGCACGGGATGCTGATGGGTCCGACGTCGACGCCGGCGATGCGCGCGGAGTTCGTCACTCGCATCGAGGCAAACCCTCGCAACTACATCGCGCAGCCGGTCGTAGGACTGTCGCGCCACGTTTGCTACCTGGATGGCGAGTTGGAATCTCGACACATCGATCTGCGGCCGTTCTTGATCTACGGCGAAGACATCGACGTAGTACCCGGCGGCCTGACTCGTGTCGCCCTCACCAAGGGGTCGCTCGTCGTCAATTCCTCGCAAGGAGGCGGCAGCAAGGATACTTGGGTGCTCGCTTGAGCGCTGTGGACGGCTGTCGATGTTGAGTCGGATTGCGGATTCGTTGTTTTGGATGTCGAGATATCTCGAACGCTCGGGAAACACCTCACGTCTGCTGGACATCAATCTCCTCCACATGTTGGAGGCCGAGGACGATCTTCCCGAGGCGGCGCAGTGGACGCCGTTGTTGGCGATCACGGCGAGCGAAGGGGTCTTCGAGGAGGTCTACGGCGACGTCGACGTCAGCGGTCACAAGACGGTTCAGTTCCTGACCCGAGAGCGACGCAACCCCAATGCGATCCTGTCGAGCCTTCGCTTGGCTCGCGAGAACGCTCGAGTCGTGAGGGATCGGATCTCGAGCGAAATGTGGGAGACGATCAACCAGCTATGGCTCGACCTCGATCGGGCGCTGGTGCATCCGATCTCGGCCGAACGGGCGCCGGGGCTGTTCAACGACGTGCGCGACGGAGTCGCGCGGTTTCACGGGTTCAGCGTCAGTACGATGACGCGCGGAGAAGCCTTCGGCTTCTACCTCTTGGGGACCTTCGTCGAGCGTGCCGACATGACGGCTCGGATTCTGGACGTCAAGTACCACGTCTTGCTGCCGGACATTACGATGGTCGGATCGGCCCTCGACTACTATCAGTGGGCGGCCCTTCTGCGCTCCCTGTCCGGCTTCGAGGAGTATCGACATCGCTATCAGGCCGGGCTGAAACCGGCCGACGTCGTGGAGTTCGCGATTTTCGAGCGCGATTTTCCCAGGTCGTTGCGGTTTGCGGTCGAACGAATGCGCGGGGCGCTCAACGACATCGGTCCGGCGGGAGAGGTATTTCGATCGGGCGAGGCGATCGATTCGCTGCAAAGATTGCTCGATGAGAGCTCGGCAGAGAAGGTGATGTCGGGTGGATTGCACGAATTCATCGAACGCTTTCTGGCCGGTGTTGCCGAGCTCAACGCAGCTGTCGCCGATGAGTACTTCAAAGCGTATCTGGGAGGGCACGGTGCGCTACCGAATTGAGCACTCGACTCGACTCGAGCTCGAGAATCCGGTGTGGGAACACCAGTGTGAGATCAGGCTGACACCGCGCCGGGACGATTTCCAGGTGGTCGAAAGCGCAGAAATTGCGGTCGATCCGGCGGGAGATATCTCTACCTACACCGACAGTTTCGGCAACCAGGTCCATTCGCTGAGTTTGCTGGAGCCCCATCAGCATTTCGAGGCGCGATTGACGGCCACGGTCGAGACCAAGCTGGAGAACCCGTTCGACTTTGTTGCGGTTCCACCGCGGGAAGAAAAAGCCTGGCTCACCCGCAAGCTCACCGAGGTGCCCGCGCTGTGGGACTACGTACTTTCACACGCGGTCGCTCTCTCCCTGACCAAGGACTTCAAAGAGGCGGAGCTCGAGCTGCCTCGTCACGAGGGTTCCCGAGGCCTGTTGGCCTCGGTGCAGTCGGCGATGGCGTGGGTCGGAGACAACTTCGAGTACTGTGCCGGGGTGACGCAGGTCCATTCGACACTGGCCGACGTGCTTCAAGCCCGAGCCGGCGTGTGTCAGGACTTCGCGCATCTGTTGATCCTGATCGTTCGGTCCTGGGGATACCCCGCGCGCTACGTCATGGGCTATCTCGATCCGTCGGAGGATGCCGGCGGCGCTCCCCATGCATGGGTCGAGGTGTTCATTCCCGGGGCCGGTTGGCTCGGGTTTGACGCGACGCACAATCTGGTTGCCAACGATTGCTACGTGGCGGTCAACGTGGGGCGTGACTATGCCGATGCGGCGCCGTTGCGTGGCAGCTTCAAGGGAGACGCGCAAGGGACTCCCCCGGACGTCGATCTCCAAATGACTCGCGACCAGCAGTAGCGCCCCTCGGCATGGAAGTCACCCAAGACTCGATCCTCACGCTCGAGCTACCGTACCGTGAGCGCGCCGAGATCCGGCGGACCACCTTTCGAGGTGGTGACGGACCCCGCATGGCGCTGGTGTCGGGGGTGCACGGCGACGAGCTCGAGGGACTGTATGTTTGTCATCGCTTGGCCGCATGGCTCGAAGAGGCCGAGCGGGAAAACCCGGGCATGTTGCGTGGCTCGATCGAGTTGTACCCCGCTCTCAATCCGGTCGGAGTCGACTCGTTGCAGCGCTTCGTCCCGGTTTTCGACAGCGATCTCAACCGAAGCTTCCCGGGGCGAGCCGACGGCTTGTTGCCGCGACGGATCGCGGCCGCGGCGATGGAGCACCTGTCGGGGGCCGACTTGGTCGTCGATATTCACGCGAGCAATATCTTTCTGCGCGAGATTCCGCAGATCCGGATCAATCACGAGTTCACCTCCACGCTGGTACCGCTCGCCGAGCGTGCGAACGTCGACGTCATTTGGGTCCACGGCTCGCTTACCGTTCTGGAGGCTACGGTTGCACACAGCTTGAACGCTACCGGGACTCCGTGTCTGGTGGTCGAGATGGGAGTCGGCATGCGGGTGACACCATCTTTCACCGAGCAGTTGTTGATCGGAGTGTTGCACCTTGCCCAGCGGCTGGGCGTCATCGCTCCCGACCTCGAGTTGGAGGCGCGCCGCCACGATCCAATCTTGGCCGACGATAACAACGTTTCGTATCTCAATGCCGAGCAGTCGGGACTCTTCATTCCCGCGGTCGACCACTGGCGAGCAGTTGGATCCGGCCAGTTGTTGGGGCGGATCGTTTCGCCCCATTCCGGAGACGTGCTGTCCGAGGTTCGCTCACCAACCAGTGCGGTTCTGTTCACCCTGCGCGAGTATCCGGTCGTCTACGAGGGCTCGCTGATGGCGCGCCTGGTGCAGACATGATGGTGGTCGATTTCGATGACAGATAAGCCTCCGACACTCTTGCGGATGACCTCGCCGCTGCGCGAGGACTTCGAGATTCCGTATCACGATGTAGGTGCCGACCTCGGAGATACGCGGGTTGCGCTGGTCGGCGGCATCCACGGCAACGAGCTCAACGGCGTTTTCGTTCTTGCTCGTCTGGCCTCGTATCTTCGCAAAGTCGAAGCGGGCGGAATCGACGGGCAGGCCTTGCGGGGGCGCGTGTTGATCGTCCCCGCGGTGAATGTCTTCGGCCTGAACAACGCGAGCCGGCGTTGGCCCTTCGACGGCAGCGACATCAATCGTATGTTTCCTGGCTACGATGCGGGGGAGACCTCCCAGCGAATCGCACATGCGGTGTTGGAGGCGACGCGAGTCGCGAGCTATCGAATCGACGTCCACAGCTCGAACACCGATTTCGAGGAGCTGCCTCAGGTTCGACTGTACGAGCCGACGGAGGACGAACGTACTGCGGCTCGTCACCTCGGACTGCGAGCGATTATCGAAAAGCGCCCCGACAAGATCTTCACGACCACCCTGGGGCACAGTTGGCGTTACCACGGAGGCGTCAATCTGGTCGTCCAGGTAGGGCGTGCCGGCAGCCTGCAGCTGGATCACTGCAGCACGCTTTTTCGCGGCTTCGTCGAGTTCTTGGCCCACGTCGGCGTGATCGAGGGACTCGAGCTGGCTGATTCCGACCACGACTTCCACGAGTTCTCGGTAACACAGTCGTATCCGTTGGTGTCCGAGTCTTCGGGGCTGTTCGTGTCGTCGCTCAAAGTCGGGGATTGGGTGCAGGCGGGCCAGACCATCGGGAACGTTTTCGATCCCTACGATGGCGAGGAGAAGCTTGTGATCGGCGCGCCTCTTCCCGGCCTGCTGAGTGGGATTCGCCGCCAGCCGCTGCTGTTTCAGGGCGATCTGATCGCAAGCCTACAACTGGTCGGTCGCGAATCGCCCAACCCACCGGTCTCCAACCCCGGGCAGTAACTTCGACCCTGACCGCATCGTGGCGGGCTTTGCGGGCACCCGAGGTACCTGTTAACGCCGGAGCGCATGGGATTCCGGGTGAGTGCGAGGGCCCGCGCGAAGCTGCCCGACGGGCTCGACCTCGAGGCACTGCTTGCCGATCCGGCCGCCCATTGCGTCAAGACGAAGGCGCACCGCAGCGTGCTGCACGTTGCGGGACAACCCGGGTACTTCGTCAAGGTCTTTCATCCGGTGTCGGTCCGCAAGCGGCTTACCGGCCTGTTCCCGATGTCGCTGGCACACCGCGAGTACCGGGTCGCACGCCTGTTCCTGGCCAACGGGATTCCTACCTATCGCCCGGTGGCGCATGGGTGGCTGTATCGCGGATGGATGCCGGCGGGCTCGTGGTTCATCAGCGAAGAGATCGAGGGCGTTCGAAGTCTCACCGATCTGTTGGCGGAAGAGTCGGGAAGGGATCTGCATCGGAAACTCATGGCTGCGTACGGCGCGATCGTCGCGAGAGTTCATCGGATGGGTGTCTTCCTGCGCGACGTCAATGCCGGGAATATGCTGGTGCGTCTCGTCGACGGAGAACCCCTGCTCTACGTCATCGATCACGAGATGACCCGACCGCTCTCGGGATACGGTTCCGTACGCCGGAGCCGCGATATTGATTACGCGTTGCGCTCGGGGCCGCGCGGCGCCTACTCCGATGAAGACCGAGCGGTGTTTATGGAGGCGTACGAAACCACGTTGGCGGCGGTCCGGTAGGATTCGGCGCCGAACCTCGCGGCGGGATTCGATCTCTGTGCGCCGGGTGGCGGCGAGCTCGGAGGCGCTCGCAAGAATCCGGCCCCGAACGAGCGTGGGCCACGCTCTGCAAAGGGCGCTCAGCCGCCTCAGTAGTCGTCGGGCCGGATGAGAGCGTCCGAACCGCCGTCGGCGTAAAGAATCGTGCCGCAACAGAATGCTGCCTCCGGGCCGAGCAAGAAGGTGACGGCGGCGGCGATGTCGTGGGGATTGCCGAACCCGCCCATCGGGATTGGGAAATCCTTGATCGAGCTCGCGTGATCGGGGTCGTCGAGTCCGGCCTGCAGCAGAGGCGTTACGGTGGCGCCGGGGGCCACCGCGTTGAGCCGGATTCCACGGCCCGCCCATTCGGGTTGGACGGCGTTGCGCCGCACCCAGCGGGAGAGTGCGAGCTTCGAGCCGGCGTATGCGAAGACACCGTCGCGCTCATTTGCTTCGGCGCGAGCGCGGTCTTCGTCGCCTTCCAGACACGCGTCGACGATCGGCGACTCGAGTCCGGGGATGCGCGAGGAGTTCGACGAGATCGCGACGGCGGATGCCCGCTCTCCGCGTTCCAGGCAGTCTCGCAAACCGTGGAGCGTCGCCTGCGCGCCGAAATAGTTGACCGACACCACAAGTCGACTGTCCGGAACCTGCGGTCCCAGGCCTGCGCAGGCCACCAGTCCGTCGAGCTTGCCGTCGCAGGCTGCCCGAACCCCATCGACCGCGCTCTGCCGGCCCGATTGGTCCGAGAGGTCGGCTTCGACCTCGGCCTCGCTAAGGTCCACACCGACGATGCGATGACCTTCTCTACTCAAACGATCGCGAATCGCAGCACCGATTCCCGAAGCCGATCCGGTAATTGCTATGGTTGCCATCGGCAGGCTTGTAGCTTTGCTCGGCAGCGTCCCGCAACCGCCATGCGATTATCGCATGGCGTCACGCTTGCGGTCGTTATAGGATCATCGCTCGAGCGGCGGTTGCCGCGCACAATGGAAAAAGGAGGGTTCACATGTCGAAATTCTGGATGGTGGTGGTCGCTATGGGGTTCGCAGCGACCTCGGCGCAGGCGGATGCCTACGGAGATATGATGAAGGACGCGGCGGCAGGCGCCGCGATGGATGCCGCCGCCGACGCGATGGCGCCGGCAGAGGATGCGGCCGAAGAGGCCGATGCGGCGGTTGACGAGGCGGCGGATGCCGCCGGCGACGCCGAAGCTGTTGCTGGAGATGCCGCCGATGCTGCAGCGGACGCTGGCGATGCAGAGGCCGCGCCGGAAACCATGACCGATTCGCTCCACAAAGCAGGCTCGGCCGGAGTCGAGGCGGCGGCGCGCGATGCAGCGGCCGGCGGCGGCATGGAGTCTATGGGTAAAAAGGGCGGAGCTGCCGCGGTCAACAGCCTGATGGGCGACAACTAAGAACGAATGCCGAGGTGACGAGCGCGTGTGACCGCGCTCGTCACCTCAACGATTCTCCCAATTTCCCACGCCCCGACTCGCGGGCCTGGCGCGGTCAGGCGGCGATATCCTGCGAGTGGCGGGCGAGGTGAATCTCAAAGCGAGCGCCGCCGGTTGCGGCCGCCCCGACCGATAACGACCCACCGTGGATCCCGACGATTTGCCGCGCCACGGCGAGCCCGAGCCCCGTGCCATTGCTGTGGGTGGTGAAGAAGGGCTCGAAGATCTTCTCTCGGTGGGCGTCGTCGACGCCGGGGCCCTCGTCTTCGATGCCGATGACAACGCCGCCGTTGGACCTGATATCGATTCGGACCTCACTCCCGCGAGGTGAGACCTCGAGCGCGTTTGCGATCAGGTCGAGCACAACCTGAGTAATGAGATCGGCGTCGACCTGAATTTCCGGGTTGTGGCCCCGTTCCAAGCGCACGCGACAGTCGCGGTTGCGTGGGTGCTCCGCTGCCAGCAGCATGGCGCGCGAAACGATGTCGGCGGTGCGCACGACATCGAGTTTCGGCTCGATGGGCCTGGCGAATCCGAGAATCGACTCGATTACGCGATTCAATCGGTCGATTTCACTGATGATAAACGAGCACGCCTTGTTTGCGTTGGCGTCGTCGTAGATCGTGTCTCCGATTTCCTGGGCCGATGAGCGCATGACCCCCAGCGGGTTGCGCACCTCGTGGGCGATCATCGTCGCCATCTGACCTAGTGCCGCTAGCTTCTCGCTCTGCGCCAGGCGCGCGCGGGTTTGCGCGATCAGCTCGCGCTGCCGATCGACCAGTCGTTGTTGTTCGCGCTCGCGTTCGCGCGAATCCATCAGCGCGCCGATCAGGTACCCGAGAATTGCAAAGGAGACTCCGAAGTAGAGGGCGATCAGCCAGGATGCATCGCGACCGTTGATGGCGAACGATACCCCGAGGAGGTGAAGGATTACGGTATCGATCGGGCCACCTAGTGCACCGATCAGCGCGCCCCATAAGCTTCGCCGACTGCCTGCCGTTCGATCTTCGTTCATCGTGCGATTGGCATAGCAGGAATGATGCCGACCGAGCGACGAGGTTCT
>JANQHZ010000458.1 GCA_028282445.1 Candidatus Binatia bacterium
CGCGTCGCGCAGCAAACGATCGACGCTACGCGCATTGAAACGAGCGACCTTTTCGAAGTCGAAGCCCTTGAAGGCGCGACGAAAGTTCTCCCGCTTGCGCAGAATCGTCAGCCAGCTCAACCCCGCCTGAAACCCTTCGAGACAAATCTTCTCGAACAACCGACGATCGTCCGAAACCGGAAATCCCCACTCGGTGTCATGATACCGAACATAGAGCTCGTCCTCCCCGCACCACCAACAACGAAGCTCTCCGTCCGTGCCGCGAACAACCCTCGATTTGGTCATGAGTTAGATGGAACCGCAGTTGAACGCTGAGGAACGCTGATCGGTCGAACGAGCGAGTCTGTTTCCAAACAGGCCCAACTCAAGCACCCGCGGCCTTTCTCGGGACGACTCTGTGATGTCAACTTGCGCAGCATCAGCGTTGATCTGCGTTCATCTGCGATTTCACTTCGCTGTCGGCAGCTCGTAGCCTTCGAACTGTTTCCGCAGCGCGAGCTTTTGGATTTTCCCAGTCGCAGTGTGTGGGATCTCGTCGACGAAGGTCACGTCGTCCGGCATCCACCATTTGGCGATCTTGTCCTCCATGAATTCGAGGATCTCTTCTTTGGTCGGCTTCTCTCCCTCGGCCGGCAATACAATCAGCAACGGGCGTTCGTCCCACTTTGGGTGCGCGACCCCGATCACCGCCGCCTCCGCCACTTTCGGGTGGCCGACGGCGAGGTTTTCGATCTCGATCGATGAAATCCACTCTCCGCCCGATTTGATCACGTCCTTGGCGCGGTCGGTGATCTGCATGAAGCCGAGCGGGTCGAGGGTCGCGACGTCGCCGGTGTCGAACCACCCATCGTCGTCGAGAACCTTACCGCCCTCGCCCTTCAAGTAGGCGCTCGCAATCGCCGGGCCGCGCACCATGAGGTGTCCGAAGGCCTCGCCATCGTGCAGCAGCTCATTGCCGTCGTCGTCGGTGATCTTCATCTCGACCGTGTAGATCGGCCGCCCCTGCTTCACCTTGACGTCCATCTGCTGGTCGAAGGAGAGGTCCTCCATGCCGGACTTGAACGAAGCCAACGTCCCCACCGGGCTGAGCTCGGTCATGCCCCAGGCGTGGACCACTTCGACGTCGTAGTCGCGCTCGAAGGTCTCCAGCATTACACGCGGAACCGCTGAACCGCCGATGACGACCCGGTTGAGATGCGGCAGCTTGGCGCCGCTCTTCTCGAGATACTGCAACAACATCAACCACACCGTCGGCACAGCCGCGGTGATCGATACCTTCTCGCTGTCGAGCAGCTCGTAGATGCTCTCGCCGTCGAGCTTCGCTCCCGGCATCACCATCTTGGCCCCTGCCATCGGCGCCGCGAACACCAATGCCCAGGCGTTGGCGTGAAACATCGGCACGACGGGTAGGATGTTGTCCGTGCTGCGCGCGCCGATCGCGTCGGCGCCGGCGGCGGCGAGGCCGTGGATGACGTTCGAGCGGTGCGAGTACACGACCCCCTTTGGATTGCCGGTCGTGCCCGAAGTGTAGCAAAGCCCGCATGCGTCGCGCTCGTCGACCGCGACCCACGAGAAGTTGCCGTCCTCCGCCTCGACCAGGTCTTCGTAGCACAGACTGTTGGGAAGCTTGGTTTCGGGCATGTTCTCGCGATCGGTGAGCAGCACGTACGCTTTGACGTTGGGAAGCTGGTCGCTGATCGCCTCGAGAATCGGAACGAAGGTGGTGTCGAGAAGCACTACTCGGTCCTCGGCGTGGTTGATGATGTAGACCAGCTGTTCGGCAAACAGCCGCGGGTTGAGGGTATGGCAGACGGCGCCGATGCCCATGATCGCGTACCAGGCTTCGAAGTGGCGAAAGCCGTTCCACGCCATGGTACCGACCACCTCGCCCTTGCCGACACCGAGCCGCTGTAGCGCCTGAGCGAACTTGCGGGCGCGCAGGTGGAGCTCGGCGTAGTTGGTGCGATGGATCGGGCCCTCGACCGTCCTCGTCACCATCTCGCGCTCGCCGTGCCACTGCGCCGCATGATCGATCACCGAGGTCACCACCAGCGGCCATTCCTGCATCAATCCACGCATCATTCAGTTCCTTCCGGTATTGGGATTTGCCCCCGAGCGCGCTGGCGCGCTCCGATGGGCTCGGGCGGCAGGGCTAAGCCCAGCCGGCCTCCGATTTCCGTCGTTATGGTTTCTGCTTGCCCGCGTCAGGGCTTCGCATTTCATAATGCGGCGCCTGCGGGTGGATCAAACCGGCGCTTCGGTTGCGCAATGGGTCAGTTTCAGTCCCTGACGCCACAACCTCCACCTGGAAGGGCCTGTCGATCTTCTCGTCATGGAATTAGTAATCGAGGCATAGGCTGAGGCGAAGGCGAGGCTGAGGATGGTGGTCGCGCAAAGCGCGACGGCTATTACCGTGCCCAATGCATCCCTACCATCCTCAGCCTTTGCCTCGCCTTCGCCTCAGCCTTGATAGGGATATTCGATCGTTCTCCGTATGATTCATTGTTTAACGCCTGCTTCCATGAGGGCGGCGTATTGGCGTGGAATCAAACTGCCCCACCGCCTTCGGTCGGAGCAGAGACGAACATCGTCGGCGAGAATGAGACGATTACCGGTCGTTGCCCATGACAAGGGCGGCGGCGCAGTAAACTCCTGCCAGATGGCATGATGGCTGCTTACTCAGAGTCGTATCGTGTCCATCTCGTCACCATGGTTGTCCGCCGCGATTCTCGCGACTTCGCTGCTCAGCGCAGCCGCCGTGCAGGGTCGCATGCTCTTCGTGCCGGCCGATCCCGTTTCGGTCGCTACCCGACCGCGTTATCTCCTGGTCGACGATCTCGACCTCGACGGCCTCGATGACGCCGTGCTGGTCAGTACCCGCAATAGCGTAACCGTTCTTTTCGGATCGTCGACCTCGCCCACCCTCTTCGAGACGCCGAAGATCTTCAACTTTGGCAAACGACTCCGTCGCGCCACCACCGGAGACACCAATTCCGACGGTTTTCCAGACATCGTCGTCGCCGACGAGCGCCAACGCGGCGCCTATCTACTCGAGAGCAATGGGCCGCGGAGCTTTGCCAAGGCGCGATTCGTGTCGAGCGATTTGAAAGCCTACGCGATCGCCGTCGCCGAGATCGACGACAAGGGCGGAGCCGATCTCGTAATTGGCGAGCGCCGCAGCGGATTGATCGAGATCCGTCTGAACCGCGGCAATTCTGCGTTCACCGCCGGGCCGAAGCACACCTCGCACACCGGCCTCGAGCGGCTCGAGTGCGACGACATGGACGGAGATGAGCTGCCCGAGCTCATCGGTGTCGCCGCTGGACGGTCCGGTCGCATTACGATCTTCCCGGCCGAGAAGAGCGGCAACAATATCGCCTACGGCACCGCGATCTCGTTCGAGACCGAGTCCAACAAGGGAAACCTCGTCATCGACGATCTCGATCGCAGCGGGACGAAGGACCTCGCCCTGCTGTCGCGCGCGCGCGGCCGGCACTCGAGCCGGGTCGAGCTCACCATGACCGACGCCGAAGGCAGGATCGCCGCAACCGAATCGATCGAAGCCTCGTGTCCCAGCTACGGCCGACACCGTCACTGCCGCGGCCGGGGACTCGCCGTCGCCGACTTCGACGGTGACGGGATCGTCGACCTCGCGGTCGGACTGCGCAATCAGTCGGCGCTGAGCGCCCTTGGAACACGGCGCTCCGGCGTGGTTTCGTTTTTGCGCGGACGAGGCGACACCTTCATCCCAGACGGGATCGCGCCGTGGCTAGAGCGGTCTCCCGAGGACATCGCCGCCGGCGACTTCAACGGCGACGGGCACCCCGACATCGTCGCCATCACCAAGACCCAGAGCCTGGTGCAGGCAATGCTGAACATCTCGTCGCCCGGCCCAACCGTACGTGGCGAGCGCCGTCGTCGATAGGTTTCACCACAGAGGCACCGAGACACGGAGGGATTCTGTTCGGTGCGGTCTGCACAATTGCTCGCGCCACAGCCTACCAGCTGACCAATCCCAGCGGCGGCCCAAGGGCCGCCGCAGTCCGCGATCCCGACTCCGTGTCTCCGTGCCTCTGTGGTGAGAACTAAATCAAAGCACCCTCCAGCTGCAGCAATCTCCGCTTGATATCGGTGCCGGCGGCAAAGCCGGTGAGGCTTCCGTCGCTGCCGATGACGCGGTGGCAGGGCACGACGATCGGCAGGGGGTTGCGCCCATTCGCCGCTCCAACCGCGCGCACCGCCGTCGGTTTGCCGATCGCGCGCGCGATGTCGGCATACGTCGAGGTCGCGCCGTACGGAATCTCGCGCAACGCGTTCCAGGTCCGTCGTTGAAACTCGGTACCCTCGGGATCGAGATCCAGATCGAAATGCCGCCGCTTTCCCGCAAAGTAATCACGGATCTGTTGCGCGGCATCGCCAAGGCCGCGCTTGGTTTCACTCCATTCGACTTCGGGCCCGCGCGTCGACTTCCCCTCTTCGAACTCGATCCGCTTCAGGGCCCGATCCGTGCCCGCCAGCATCAATCGCCCGATCGGCGTATCGACGTATCTGTATTGAAGTTGCTCCATGATGACTCTCCCTTCCAACCCACAGTGTGCGCGACGCGCTCGCGACCGCTGTCGTCCGACTGAACAACTTCAGCCGCCCAATTCATTCGCCGGTGCCAAGCGAGCTCCACAGAAGCATCGCTGCGTACGACCTCCACGGGCGCCAGGCCTCGGCCCTGCGTTCGAGCTGCGCAAGCGTCGGCACCTCGCCGCCGTCGATCGCGGAGATCGCTTTGCGCAGCCCGAGATCGGATCCCGGAAATGCGTCCGGGTGGCCCAAGGCGCGCATCGCCGTGTAGTGGGCGGTCCACGGACCGAAGCCCGGAAGCTCGCAAAGCGATTCGATGAATTGTTCCGCCGGCTCGTCGAAGAACGCTGGCCGATCGACGACGGTCCGCGCCAGAGTACGCACCGCTTGCGCTCGCCGGTGCGGCATCCCGTGCCCCTCGGGCTCCATCGCGAGCAAATCACGGGGACTCGGAAACAACCGATCGATGTCCTCGCTCGAGCCGTCCAAGCGCTCGCCGTACGTCGAGGTAAGGCGCCCGGCCACGGTCGTTGCTCCGCGAACCGTCACCTGCTGTCCGACGACCGCACGCACCGACATCTCGAATGGGTCCCACGCGCCGGGGACGCGCAACCCGGGGCGGCGCCGAACGAGCTTCCGCAACGATGGATCCACGACGAGCTGAGCGGCGATCTTGTGCGGATCCGCGCCGAGATCGAACACCGCTCGCGCCCGCGCCACGATCTGCGGTAACTCGGCCGCCGCTTCACTCGGGGTTTCGAGCTCGAGCCAGTCGCCCGCTCCAGGTCGAAGGCGCACCACGCCCCGGAAGCTTCCCACCGCCAGGCTGCGCGCGTACACGTCGTCGCGGACAGATTCGACACCGGGGATCGCACGTACGGCGAGGAATCCGAGGACCTGTTTCCAGTCGAACGGCGGTCGGTATCCGAGACGCAGGCGAATACGCGCTTCCCTGGGTTTTCGAGCACCGCCGTTGCGCAACTCCCGCGGGCTTCGATCGTATGCGCCCCGCATTGCGGCGTTGAAGCGACGGACACTGTTGAATCCAGCGCTGAACGCTATCTGGGTGATCGGGATCTCGGTCTCGTCGAGCAACTTCTTGGCAAAGTGAATGCGCCGGGTCTGCTCGACCGCGGCCGGCGGCGCGCCGAGATGCTCGACGAAGAGCCGCCGAAGGTGGCGCGCCCCGACCCCGAGGCGCGCCGCCAGAGCGTCGGCGCTGCTGTCGACCAGAGCGCCCTCGCCGATCAAACGCAAGGCGCGGGTGACTGTCGCAGACGTTCCCGCCCATGCCGGCGTGCCCGGCGACGACTCCGGGCGGCAGCGCAAACAGGGGCGGTATCCAGCCTCGGCCGCAGCCGCCGCGCTGCGGTAGAAGCTACAGTTCCTGCGGTGCGGCGTCTTGGCCGGGCAAATCGGCCGGCAGTAGACCCCGGTCGTCTTCACCGCGGTGAAGAACTTGCCGTCGAAACGCGCATCGCGCGCCTCGAGCGCTCGGTAACAAACGTCGCCGGCGATCTCCATGCAGGCTGCATACTACATCGGCAGATCGTGACTAGCCATTTTCGGACATGGTAGTTTGGAACCGCAGATGGACGTCCCATAACCCAACCCGGGCGACGCATGCGTCGCCCCTACACGGAGGCTGTTGGATCTCTATGGGACGCTGGAAGATTCCCCGCCGGCCGCTTGTAGGGGCGAGGCATGCCTCGCCCGCCCCGTCATCCCGCGACGCAATGCTTTGTCGTGCTTAGCCGCCGCAACCAAAAACCGGGCGACGCATGCGTCGCCCCTACAGCGAAATTGTTGGATCTCGATGGGGCTGGGTAACGTCCAGCGCCGTGCACTCGTAGGGGCGAGGCATCCTCCTTCGCCAAGGCTTCGGAGGACAGGTTGCCTCGCCTGCCCCGTCATCCCGCGCCGGTTTGGGATCTCGCGCCTTCCCGGCCGCTAGCCCCGGTCGGTGATGAGCAGGGTTCCTTGCGCCACGCAGGCCAGGCGGTCGCCGTCTTTGACGTCGACGCGGACGACCGCGGTGCGTTTGGTCAGGCTCAGCACGGTCGCCGTCGACTTGAGCTCGCCTCCTTTGACGGCGGATAGGTAGTTGAGTTTGAACTCCGTCGTTGCCGCCCACTGCCCTTTGCCCATCAATGGGTACAGTACGCACCCCATGACGTGATCGACGTAGCCGGCCATGGCACCGCCGTGCATGGTGCCGAAGGGCGTGATCACCGACTTCGGCACCGTCATCGTCGCGTCCAATCGCCCCGGCGTCATCGCGTCGAAGACGATGCCGAGGTAGTGGGCGAGTCCGGCGTCCGCGTCGTTGTTCATCCGGGTCATCGCGGCGGCGATCTCCGGATCGAAACGTTCCTCGAAGGACGGCGACGGCATGCTCAGCTCTTTCGCGCAACGCGCGGACCGAGTCGGTTGCGCAGGTCGTCTTCGAACGCCTCGATTTCGGGACCGGCATGCTCTTGCGTGAGGCGCTTGAGCGTCTCGTAGCCGGCTTCGCTTTCGGCATCCCACTCATCGGCAAAGCGCCCCGACGAGATGTCCGCGGTGATCTCGGCCATCTTGCTCGCGAAGTCGAGGTGATCGAAGCGGCCGCGACGCGACAGCTGCCCGTATTG
Organism: Candidatus Binatia bacterium; assembly: GCA_028282445.1. Lineage (GTDB taxonomy): Bacteria > Desulfobacterota > Binatia > HRBIN30 > CADEER01 > CADEER01. The sequence goes on from JANQHZ010000458.1 coordinate 7,209, forward strand.
GCTGGTCGGCGAGTGAAATCCCATTTGCCGCGCGAATCCGATCTCGCGCAGGATTCGATAGCTGCGCTCGACTTCTCCCGACATCACCAACTCGGTGATAATCGCTTCGAGCGGGATCCCCTCGTTCATCATCGCGCCCACGAAGCTCTGGCTCACATGCGTCAGCGCCGGCGACAAGACCTGCTCGACGGCGAGGTCCAGAACGGCTTCCTGCTTGGCCGACATCTCGATCGCGCCCTGCTTGAGACCGCCGATCGCGCCGGCGATCGCCAGAGTCCTGGCCAGCGCCGTGCCGGTCGCGTCGGTTTCCACGCCGAGCGCGGTGATGAACCCGACGCCCTCCTCGTAGCAAAGCCTCACTTCCGGCCCCAACATCCGCGGTGCAATCATCGCGATGTCGCCCGCCGGTCGAAAACGATCGAATCCGACGCTATAGCCGCTCGCAATGATCGTCAGTCCCTGCTCGCTGCGTTCGAGCGGCAGCTTTGGGATCGCATCGTCGGGCACCAGCAGGCACACGATGTCGGCACGACTCGCATCGGCGAGCTCGCCGGTCGTGAACCCATCGGCCGACGCCTGTTCGCGCGAAGCGTCGGCCCGCACACAAACCTGCACCTCAATCCCCGAGTCTCTCAGATTGAGCGCCCACGACCGCCCCTGATTGCCGTAGCCGACAATCGCCACCGATTGTCCCTCGATCGACTTCGGATCCGCGTCCGACTCGTAATAGATCTTGGTCATATTCGCCTCCAATGTCGCCGCTGCGGCGAAGCTGTCTCGGTTCGAACTCCAAAGCCTATCCACTACGACGCCATCGGGTAAAGCGCCGGCCATCCGCGAATCTTCACACCGGCGCAACCTCACCGAAACAACGGCTGGCTAGGGGACAATCAGCGCACCTCGCAACAACCCGCTGGAGACAGGACATGAACACCGCCGCCCTACTCGATCTCGCCACCGAACCCGGCATCAACGGCTCGCGCGGATGCTTGTCCGAGCGCCGATTGCTGACCGCTGTCCTACGCCAGGCTCTCGACGACTTGAGGGATTACCAGCTCCGACGCGACCCCAACGCGCGTCGGATCCACGATGCTGCGTC
>JANQHZ010000470.1 GCA_028282445.1 Candidatus Binatia bacterium
CGGATTCGCTCCGAGCGGTCGCCGCTGCCGACCATCGTGCGCCGGTTGGCAGCTTCCTCCGCGTGCGCCTCTTCCTGAGCGCGCTCGAGCAGGCGCGAACGCAGGATCTTGAGGGCCTTCGCTTTGTTCTTGTGTTGTGACTTCTCGTCTTGGCAGGACACCACCAGCCCGGTCGGCAGGTGGGTGATCCGGACCGCCGAATCCGTGGTGTTGACGCTTTGGCCGCCCGGGCCCGAAGACCGGTAGACGTCGATGCGAAGCTCGGTCGACTCGTCGATATGGACGTCGACATCCTCCGCTTCCGGCAACACCGCCACGGTCACCGCCGAGGTGTGGGTTCGCCCCGACTGCTCGGTCACCGGAACGCGCTGAACGCGGTGCACGCCCCCTTCGTGTTTGAGGCGACTGAACACGCCCTGGCCGCTGACCAGCGCGATCACCTCCTTGAACCCGCCAAGGCCGGTGTCGCTGCCGCTCAGTACCTCGACCTTCCAGCCGCGATGCTCGGCGTAGCGGCTGTACATACGGAACAGGTCGGCGGCAAAGAGTGAGGCTTCCTCGCCTCCCGTCCCAGCGCGGATCTCGAGCACCGTGTTGCGCTCGTCGTTGGGATCCTTCGGCAACAGGAGGATCTTGAGCTCGCCTTCGAGCTCTTCTCGGCGTTCGTTGAGCGCCGGCAGCTCTTCCTTGGCGAGCTCGCGGATCTCCTCGTCACCCGACTCGAGCAACTCGCGGTGGCCCTCGATTTCCTCGCCGATCTTCTTCCATTCGCGATACGATTGGACGATCGGCTCGAGATCGGATCGCTCTTTGGCGAGCCGGCCGTAGTTGCTCTGATCGGACAAGATGTCCGGATCGATCAACTGCGCCTCGAGCTCCACGTAGCGCCGTTCGACGTCTTCGAGCTTCTGCAGCATGCTCCGCTCACACAAAAACGAAGAGGGCGCGGGTTGTCCCGCGCCCTCTTTCAGCCGCGCCGTAGTCGGCGCGGAAAATGTGGTTCGCTACTTTCGGGTTCCGTACTTGCGGCGGAAGCGTTCGACGCGACCCGCCGTATCGACCAGCTTCTGCTTCCCGGTGTAGAAAGGATGGCATTCCGAGCAGATGTCGACGTGGATCTCGTCGAGCGTCGACCGGGTCTCGAACGTAGTGCCGCAGGCGCAGATGGCCTTGGACGTCTTGTACTCTGGGTGGATTCCTTCGCGCATCGTCTCGCCTCCAAATGGGCATCCCTACCAGCGCCGACCCGCCTCCGCAAGCCGAGTCGGGCCGCTCGAGGGTCCCCGGCGACATTCCGCGCGCGCCGATATTTCTCAATGTTTTCAGGGACTCACGACCATCGCCGCCCCTTCTACGGAGCCGCCAAAGCAGACATCAGACGGACGTAGAATCGAATCGCGCGGGCATGGGAATCGATCGAGATTCGCTCGTCGACACCGTGCAGCCGGTCGATGTCGCGCTGCTGAAGACGGATCGGCAGGAAACGATAGACGTCTTCCGCTACCGGTTCGTACCAACGCGCGTCGGTCATGCCGAGGACCAGGCTCGGTGCAACCAGCGCGTCGGGAAACTCCGATACGATGGCTCGGGAAAGCGCGACATAGGCCCGACTGTCGGCGCTCGAAACGGGGGACGGCTCGGTCGGCATCCCGACCGTCCGGATCTCGACACTCTCATCGGCGATCGTCTCGCGCACGTGCTCTAGCACCGCCGCGGAGGTATCGCCCGGCAAGATCCTGAAATTGACCAGCGCTTCCGCCCGGCGCGGCAAGACGTTCCCCTTCACACCGCCTCGGATCACCGTCGCCGCGGTGGTGGTGCGAATCGTCGCCGCCGTCGTTTTGCGAGAGTCCATCGCCGAGCGCACGATGGCGCCGAACAACCACGGACGGGATAGCGCCAAGCGTTGCGGCCAGGGCAGCTCGGCCGCGACCGACCGCAACTGAGCGAGCACGACGGGTTCGAGTCGCGTCGGCATCGGGTTGTCCTCGAGACGCGTCACGGCGCGAGCAATGCGGCCGACCGCGGTGCTGCGCGGTGGAACCGAAGAGTGCCCCCCGTCCCCGACCGCCGACAGCTCCACGGTCAGATACCCTTTCTCCGCCACCCCAACTGTGGCCACACCGCGCTCGACCTCGGGGATCACACCCTCCAGCACGAAGCCGCCTTCGTCGAGCGCCATCTCGAGGCGTTCGCCACGTTCGGCCAACACACCGGCGATTGCCCGCGCACCGGTACCGTCGGTTTCCTCATCGTGTCCGAAGGCGAGATAGATCGTCCGCGCCGGCTGGAATCCCTGGCGCGCCAAGTGCTCCGCCGCCTCCAAGATACCCAGCAAGCTGCCCTTGTCGTCGAGCGCCCCTCGCCCCCAGACGAACTCGTCGTCGACCAGGCCGTCGAAGGCCGGCTGAGTCCACTGCCGCTCTTCCACCGGCACGACGTCCTGATGGGCCGCCAACAACACCGGAGCCTCCGGGCCATCGCCCCAGGAATACAGCAAACTGTGTTCGGCGATCAGCTCGCGCCGAGCGACGGCGTGGAACGCCGGATAGGTGCGTCGCAAGAACTCGCGAAAGCGAGCGAACTCGTCGGCATCGGAGATCCCGCCGCCTTCGACCGAGATCGTGCGGTAGCGCAACGCCTCTCCCAACCGCTCGGCCGCCGCCCTCGCTTCGATCGCGACGCCATCGGGACCGTCGGCGTGGGCGGAGCGAATCCCCGATGAAACGAGTGCGATCAGCAACACGAGCGCCGCCGCACCGGTTCGCTTCGATCCACGCCCCTCGACGAAAGCCGTCATTGCAGCCCCTCCTCCTCGCTCGATTGCCGAAACTCGGTTGCGAAACAAACCGGGCCGTCACCACTCGGCACGCGCCGCACGCTCGCCCGCGACGAGCCGCCGACCGCCGGATCCAAGGTGCGCTCGGTCCAACGCGGTTGCGACTTCCAGGTCGCTTGCTGTTCCGGAGCGTCTTCGCGCCCCTCGACTCCTCGCTCGCCCGCCGCGACCATGAGGACTTGGTACAGCAACGTGCCGCTGCCGTCCCCGGCCCATCGACGCATCAGCATCGCACCGGTAAACCGTTTGGCCAGCTCCTCCAACACGCCGCGCGCTTGCGGCGGATCGTCGGGGCGATCGAGATGAAAGAAGCAGATCGGCATGTCGCGCGGTACGGCCAGGACTTCCCCGGTGTATTCGACGAAGCCAAAGCGATCCGGGTCTCCGACCCGCCTGGCCGGCTCGAACAGGCGCACGTTCGCCACCACCTTCTCCTCGATGGTGGCGTTGACCAGATAGACACGACACGACGACAGCATTCGCTCCGCCTCGAGCAACATCTCGAGACGATACTCCGGACCGAAGTACGTCCCCACCCCCACCATTGAGTTCGTCGCGGCATAGGTGCTCAAACCGTACGCGGTGCCGGTCACGCCGCACGCGACCAACAGCGCCCAGGTAGTCGTTCGCCACCACCCGCGATCGACCAAGCCGGCGCAAAGACCGGCCAGAGCGCGCGCCAAGAGCACTGCCGCTACGTACACCAACGGCCACAGGACGAGTGTTCGCCGCTGCACCGGAAAGATGATCAACGGCGGTAGGACTCCGATCAGGAAGTAGAGTGCCGGAACGCGATAAGCCGACGAGAGCAGCAACACCACGGAGGTCGGGACCGCAGCGCTCAGCGCAGCCGCGTACCACGGCAAGATTCGGTGCTCCGACCAGGTCCTCTGCCACCACTCGCCCAGGTTACGAGTCAAGTTCGTCGTCACCACCGATAAAGGCTGGGTCTCGGCGGTAACCTCGTCGGCCGGCGTCTTGTGCCACACGCTGGTGTCGGTCGCGAGCGGTCCGAAGTCGCGTCGAAACATCTCGTCGAAACGCGGCGGCCATCCGAGTTGGATCGCAATCATGACCGACAACACCGTCAACGCCGCGAGCGGATCACGCCACCAGCCGGCTCGGCCGGAGCGCACCGAGCGCAGTGCACAACCGACGGTCACGACCACAAAGAAGAGATAGAGCACTTTGAGCGGTGCGTAGGCGTAGCCGATCAACCCGGCGCACGTGCCGAAAGCCACCCACCACGACAAGCGATCGCGCCCACTCGTCGCCAGCCGATCGCCGATCAGCAGTAGGGCAAGACCGAGCGCGACACTGGCCGAAAAGAAGGTGCCCATCCGCGATTGCGCCAAGTGCCAGGGAGAGAACGCGAACGAGGCGAGCGCCGCCACGCTCCACCACCCCGGCAAACGGCCGCGTAACCAAACCCAGAGGATGCACAACAACCCGGTCGACGCCGCGACCTCGGTAAAGCGCAAGGCGTAGATCGTGCCACCGAACAGCCGCACCGACACCCAAGAAAGGGGAAGATGAAGCGGCGACTGGCCGCCGTTGACCAGGTCGTACTCCTTGCCGCGAAAGAATCCCTGCGGCCACGCACCGTCGAGGGTTGCGATCCCCCACAAGCCGCTCTCGGCGGAGTAGGCGTTCAGGTGAGCCGGGAAATCGCCGAGCGCTACGCATTTCACCGCAGTCGCCGCAACGATCACGGCAACCCCACTCCAGTGTGGAGCTGGATCGCCCTCCGCCGGCGCGACTCCACGCCCCACCCCCATGGCGAGAGCGGCGACGAACAGAGCGAGCCCGATCAGGGCGAACTCTCCGCTCGCGGCGTACAGCCACGACGCGCTCAATAATGCCGCTGCCGAAGCAGTCGCCGCCGTCAGCGCCGCGCGCGCCACGCCGCCGTCGCGTGAACGCACCGCCAATACGAGGCATGTCGCCAAATATGCCAGCGACAACGTCAACAACGGCGGCACCAGCGGCGCCAGCACCTGGTATGGGTAGGTCAGAGCGTTCAGCGAGATCACCCGATCGGCATTGGAGCAGACACCTTACCAAGCGCGCGGGTGGCGCCCGACTCTCATCAGCCCCCTGGTCAGCGGCTTACCTCCCAACGAACCGCTAAACCTCCGCCCGAAACGCTTGCGTCGCCGCAACCGCGTTGCGCCAGCCGGCGTACAGTCGATTTCGATCGGCCGGGCGCATCGCCGGTTTGAATACGCGATCGCGCTCGCGCACGGCCTTGAGGTCGGCGCGCGTCTTCCAAAGACCGATGGCTCTCCCCGCCAGCAGGGCCGCCCCGAGCGCGGTCGTCTCCACCAGGCGCGGGCGGTCGACCGACGCACCGAGGATGTCGGCCTGAAACTGCATCAGGAAATCGTTGGCGGAGGCACCGCCGTCGACCCGCATACCGGCCAGCTTGCGCTTGGAGTCGACCACCATGGTGTCGACCACATCGCGAGTCTGGTAGGCGAGCGACTCGAGCGCCGCTCGGACGACGTGCTCACGCCCGACCCCACGCGTCAAACCGAGGATCGACCCGCGCGCGTGGGGATCCCAGTGCGGCGCCCCCAAGCCGACGAATGCCGGCACCAGGTAAACCCCCAGAGTCGAGTCCACCTTGCGGGCGAGCTTCTCGCTGCGGCTTGCCGACTTGAGAATGCGCATCCCGTCGCGCAACCACTGGATCGCCGCGCCGGCGATGAAGACCGAGCCCTCCAGGGCGTAGGCCGGGCTGCCATCGGCAGCGCATGCAATCGTCGTCACTAGCCCGTTCTTCGACCGCACCGGCTTGTCCCCGGTAAACATGAGGACGAAGCAACCGGTTCCGTATGTGTTCTTCACGAGCCCAGGCTCAAAGCACCCCTGGCCAAAGAGCGCCGCCTGCTGATCGCCGGCGATGCCGGCGACGGGAACCTCCGCGCCGAACGCTTTCTTGGTCGTCGTAGCGACCACTGCGCTCGAGCCGACCACCTCGGGCAGAATCTCGGCGGGAACAGCGAGCATCTCGAGCAGCTGGGAATCCCAGCGCTTGCGGTAGGTATCGAACAACAAAGTCCTCGACGCGTTCGTGTAGTCGGTGACATGCGTCCCACCGCCGCTGAGCTTCCAGATCAGCCAACTGTCGACCGTGCCGAAGGCGAGGTCGCCGGCGCGCCGGTGCAGGCCGCGCACGTTGTCGAACAGCCAAGTCAACTTGGTACCGGAGAAGTACGGATCGACCACCAAGCCCGTCTTGCGGCGGATGGTCGACTCCAACCCATCGGCCTTGAGCTTGTCGCAAATCGGCGTGGTGCGCCGGTCCTGCCACACGATCGCATTGTGCACCGGCTGCCCGGTATTGCGGTCCCACAGGACCGCGGTTTCGCGCTGATTGGTGATTCCGATCGCGGCGATCCCCGATGGCTTCACCTTGGCGGCGCGCAGAGCCCGCGCGATGACCTTCTTGGTGACCTTCCAGATCTCTTCCGGGTCGTGCTCCACCCACCCGGGCTTGGGATAGTGCTGGGTGAACTCCGCATACCCGCGCCCGCGCACCTTTCCACTCTCGTCGAAGACGAGAGCCGTGGAGCCGGTCGTGCCCTGATCGATTGCTAGAATCCGCTTCGCCATGGTCGCCCTCCAGATCCGCGCACAATAGGAGAATCGCGAGTCGCGAGTCGAGGGTGGAAGCCTGATCCGAGGACCGAGCCGCACGCCGGCGAATGCCGAGCGGCCCCAAGCCGGCGCAAGCCAAGCGGCCCCAATGGCGGGTGCCCAGCGAAGCGACTCGTGCGCCTGCCTGTCGCTTGATAGACTACGTCTAAAGGCGGTGAACGAATGGCAAAGGAATCGACGACGGCGGCGGCGGAAATTTCGAGGACCGAGCTGGAAGAGTGGATCGAGTCGATCGACGAATTCATCGCCGTGAGCGGCGCGACGCGGACCGAAACCCTGCTCGCCGCGCTCACCGATCGCGCCCGCCGCGCCGGAGTCGCGGTACAAACGGCGATTCGAACCCCGCAGATAAACACCATCGCCGCCGACGTCCAGCCGCCCTACCCGGGCGACCTCGCGGTGGAGCGGAGAATCAAGAGCATCGTGCGCTGGAACGCGATGGCGATGGTGGTGCGTGCCAATCGCCAGGCGGAGGGAATCGGCGGGCACATCTCGACCTACGCATCGGCGGCAACGCTCTACGAGGTCGGCTTCAACCATTTCTTCCGCGGCAAGGACGCCGGCCTCGAGTCGGACCAGGTCTACTTCCAGGGTCACGCCTCGCCGGGCATGTACGCGCGTGCCTACCTCGAGGGACGGCTCGACGAGCGTCGGGTCGGCAACTTCCGCCAGGAGCTTCGCGCCGAGCCGGGCTTGTCGTCGTACCCTCACCCCTGGCTAATGCCGAGCTTCTGGGAGTTTCCCACCGTCTCGATGGGCCTCGGCCCGATCATGGCAATCTACCAAGCTCGCTTTAACCGCTACCTCGAGGACCGCGGACTCAAACCGAAGGGCGATGGGCACGTCTGGTGCTTTCTCGGCGACGGCGAGACCGACGAGCCGGAATCGCTCGGCGCGATCACGCTCGCGTCACGGGCGCGGCTCGACAACCTGATCTTCGTCGTGAACTGCAATCTGCAGCGACTCGACGGACCGGTACGCGGCAACGGCCAGATCATCCAAGAGCTCGAGGCGGCTTTCCGCGGCGCGGGGTGGCACGTCATCAAGGTCGTTCTCGGCCGCGACTGGGACCCCCTGCTTGCCGCCGACGAGGAAGGACTGATCGCGCGCCGCTGGAGCGAGGTCGTCGATGGCGAGGTTCAGAAGTACACCGTCGCCGGCGGCGCCTACATCCGCGAGCACTTCTGGGGAAAGTACCCCGGGCTTGCGAGAATCGCGGAGCAGTTCACCGACGCCGAGCTCTCCCGCCTCAACCTCGGGGGCCACGACCCCGTCAAAGTGCACGCCGCGTACAAAGCCGCGACCGAGCATCGCGGCGGCCCGGTCGTGATCCTGGCGCGTACGATCAAAGGATACGGCTTGGGCGAGGTCGGCGAGGGCAAGAACGTCACCCATCAACAGAAGAAGCTCAACGAAGACGAGCTGCGCGACTTCCGGGCGCGTTTCGGAATCCCGATCTCGGACGAGTCCCTTTCATCGGCGCCGCTCTATCGGCCCGACGAAAACAGCCCCGAGCTTGCCTACATGCGAGAGCGTCGCCAGCAGCTCGGCGGGCCGATGCCGGAACGTCGCGTACGCTGCGAACCGCTACAGCCACCCGAGGCCAAGCTCTTCGACGAATTCTCCAAGGGCTCGGACGAACGCGAGGTTGCCACCACCATGGCCTTCGTACGACTCCTCTCCAAGCTACTGCGCGACCCCGCGGTCGGTCGGTACATCGTCCC
>JANQHZ010000472.1 GCA_028282445.1 Candidatus Binatia bacterium
GATCAACTCGGTGTCCCGCATCAAGCGGGTCTTCCAGGGCGTGCCCTCGCGGCGAACCCGGTGAGCCTTCCAGCGCAAAAGGAGCCGCGGGAAATCCAATGCGAACTCGTGAGGCGGTGTGTAGGGACAGTTCGGGTAGCAAAGCTTGCACTGGAAGCACAGATCGACGATCCCATCGACTTCCGCATCACCCAGATCGCGGCTGTGAGCTTCAATCTCGGGCAGCTCGTCACCGTACGTGACACCGACCTCGACCTCCGGGTGGGCCTCTACCTCGACCTGGGGTTCCGCCTCCGCTTCGGCGCGCCGGGCAGCGGCGCTACGAGCGACCTCGGGATTCTTGCGGAGGAAGTCGTCGCGCATGGCCGCCGTGCGGCCGTCGATCGCCTCGAACAAGCGCGGGAAACTTCCGCAGAACTTGAAGCAAAGACGACATCCCGCGCAGATATCGAAGATCCGATCGATCTCGCCGCGCAGGTCAGCAGCATCCCAAAACCGCGGGTCGCTCACCCGCAAACCAACCGATTCCGCCATCGCCACTCCAGACCTGGTCCAAGAGGAGAAAGCCCACTTACCTACGCCCGGAAATTCCAAAAGTCGACCGAAATACGAGGTCTTGCGCCCTTCGACCCCATATCCCTTCGCAAGGCACTTTTTTGTCAGTCTCCGGCACTTTGTTGAACTTCCCAGCGTCATCCCATCAGCAGCGCACGGCTGCGGAGGCCAACCGCAAAAAGCCCAGTCCGCTGGCACTGCATTTGCTTGTTATGGGCTGCCAACAGGGAGAGAGCGAAAATGGTAAGAGGCAGAGTACTGACCCCGCAGATCGATTCCCGGACCCTGATGTCCGAGGAAACTCTGATGCTGGCGGTTCTGGAACAGGCATTTTCCGACCTCAACAGCAGCTGCCCGGCGGTGCGGGCCGACGCGGAGGCGTACTTTCTGGCCTACGACGCGGACTCGAGCGCCTTCAGCCTCGATGCCGTTTGCGCCCAGTTCGCGCTATCGCCGGCGGCCATCCGCGATCAGGTGCGCCGTCGCCTGCGGGCACCGAAGCCCAAGCTCGCTCGCGCAGCCTAATCGCTTTCCAAGCTTGAGCGGGTCTCCACCCGCTCGAGCCAGAGGCGCTCGAGCTCGGTCCGGAGCTCGGCCGGGCTACCGTTGTTGGAGATCACCACGTCGGCGACTTGACGGCGCTGCTCCGCGCTCAACTGAGCGTCGATCCTGGCACGGACCGCGGCCGCATCCATCGGACGACTCGCCGTCACGCGTTCGATCGCGGTCTCCGGCGCGACCTCGACCACCCACACCTCGTCGACCAGCTCGTACCAGCGAGCCTCGATCAGCAACGCCGCCTCGACCACCACCGCGCGATCCGGGTCGGCCTCGATCGCTGCGGATACCTTGTCGCGCACGGCCCGACCGATGAGCGGATGGACGATGCCGTTGAGCTTCGCGAGCTGCTCGGGATCGGCGAAGACGATCGCCCCCAACGCCTTGCGATCGATCGTCCCGTCGGCGTCGACGACGTCCCGGCCGAAGGCCTCGACCACCTGATCCCATCCGGGCGTTCCCGGTTGGTAGACCTCGTGACCGACTCGATCGGCGTCGACGACGACTGCGCCGAGCTCGGCGAGCACCTCGGCCACCGTGCTCTTGCCGCTTCCGATTCCCCCTGTCAGCCCGATCGTCGGCACAACGAATCCCGTACTCTCATCGTCTTTGCCGGCCAAACTCCAGGTTCGCCCCTAGCGCGTCAAGGGCATACCCGGACTCTGGCGGCGACCAGCCAGCCCCGCCTCGACGGCGCCAACGCGCATTTTGCCCGGGCAGATGAGCAACAGGCGAAGAGGAAGCCCGGTGCCTCAGGCAACCGGTCCCACCGGTCCCGGGGCCGCTACCCGACCGCCTTGACCGGCTCGGGCTCGCAGGCGACGTCGCGCCAGCGGGTCAGCCCCTCGCGGAGATAGTCCGCGTCGATCTCCAAGGTGTCGCAGATATTCTCGTACGAGTAGTACCAGCGCCGGTCACGCGACGTGATCCACACGTCGACGTCGCGAAACAGCTGCAACCCCTGACCGTCGTTCGCCGACGCATACTTGCGATAGCAGTCCAGCGCGTCCTCCAGGACGGCGAGCATCAGCCGCTTTTCTCCGGCGATCGCCGATCCAGCGCGGAATGCCGCGTAGAACTGAGACGGCAACAACGCGTCAGGCTCGAACAGACCGTTCGATCGGTCTTTCATCTCTCCACCTCCACACACCACCCACCGGAATGTCCCCCCTTCCGATGGTCAAGCCCGGAACCCTTAGCAGGTTCTCTCTAAC